>JAKBHG010000008.1 GCA_021836925.1 Microcaldota archaeon
CATTTACACTGTTACTGGTCCGCACGGCCAGTTCAGGTTCGTGCCAAAGGACGACAGGAGGGTCCTATTCATAGCGGGAGGCACCGGCCTTGCCCCATTCATGTCGATGCTGCGGGAGCTGAGGATAAACGGCCACGACAACGACGTCACGCTCCTTTACAGCGTAAGGTATCCTGACGAGATAATAAGGAAGGAGGAGCTTCAGGAACTCGAGGCGGCGCTCAGGCTGAAGATGGTCATAAGCGTTACAAGGCCCACCGAACCCCGGTCCGAGGGCTGGGCCGGGGAGACCGGACACATCTCGCCTGACATGATAAAGAAGCACGCGCCTGACTTCATGGACAGGACCGCGTACATCTGCGGTCCGCTGGGATTCGTCAAGGCAGTGCAGGAAGCGCTCTCACAGCTCGGAGTTCCCAAGGAGAAAGTGAAAGCTGACGTCTGGGGCTGAAGTCGGCTTACATGAATGTAGAAAGGTTGAACTGCCTCGTCGGCACAGCCTTTGTGCCGATGCCTCCGAACACGTTCTCTATCTCTTCCCTGATAAGCGCAAGCCTCTGCTTTATGTACGGCTCAAGGTCATACCTGTCTGCGAGGTTCGTCGCCATCACAAGGTACTTCTCTATGCCTCCCTTCGATATCGTCAGCACGAGCTTGCCCCTGCACCTGGTGCACACCCCAGAGAGCGGCACGCGCCTGTACTTCGCATTGCACGCTATGCACCTGAACGTCTGCTTCGAGAAAGAGTGCAGGTTGCCTATCAGGTCAGGTATGAAGTGGCTCATGATCAGCCTCTTTGCCGAGTCTGCCTTGTCTATGCTCTCCAGCTTGTCCATGAGCCTGAACTGCATTTCCACCTTCTCCTGCATGGTCTTCAGTTTCGTGTAGACGCTCTGCTTTGGCGAATCAGGTATGGCCTTCGGCGAGCTGGCATGCGTGAACATTATGTTGTTGTATATCGCCTCGCTCTTCAGCCTGTTCGCGACTATTTCCACCTTGACGTCCGGCGGTGCGAGGCCGTTGAAAGTGTCATCGTAGAACTTCAGGCCGTATCCGCTCACGGTCTCCATCTCATGCACTTCGTCATCCACCTCCTCCGGGTAGACCTTTATGCTCAGTATCAGCGGCGCATCCATGGTGCCTCCGACTGTCGTAGGCAGGTACCTCTTCGAGAAGTTTACCAACGCGTCGACGAGCAGCATCATGGTGTCCTCGTCGCCGTCGCAGTTTCTCCTCCTTGCCGATATCGTGTAAGGGTGCGCCAGGCCCACCCTGGCCTCCGTGAACCCTATTATCCTGCCGAGCACGCCTGCCGAGGTGTGCGGCGAGAGCGTAACCACAAGCTGCCCTATCAAACCTTCCTTCGAGCCTATCCCGTAGTACGGCTCCAGCTTGTAATAGTCGACGAGCAGCTGGTCCATGAAGTTCGCCACCTTCATCATGTAATCGGCACCGCGGCTGTTTATTATGACATCCTGATGCCTCATCTCCACGAGCTGGCTGCCGCTCGTCAGCTCGTTGCCCTCGAAATCCTTGTCATATCCGAGCTCCCTCGCCTTCTCGACGCTGAGGCCTATCTCTTCCGGATAGAAATGGGTTATCGGGGCGTCCGTAGCGTCGAACCTCGCGGTTCCGTCCTTGAATATGTAGACGCCGTTTCTGCTTCTGAGTATACCCTTCTCTATCGGTTCTATCATCTTGTCCGCGCTGCTGATGCCCTTCACGCCCTTGAGCAATCTAGGCATGCCTGCGCCTCCGCCGAGGCTCCCGACCGCCTCATTCATCATGGATATAAGGTCTATGCCGTACGGCGCGCTGCCTATCATATCGCCGCCGCAGCTCGGGCACTTGCGCTCAACGCTGGTCTTACCGCACCTCTTGCACACCCTCTCGACTACGCCGCGTACCATGTGCTCCTTGCAGTACGGATATATCATTATCTCCTTCCCGGTTGGGCACCTGTACCTGACGACCTCTGCGCTCAGCTTGTTGTCGCCGAATTTCTTCGTCGCTATGAGGTATGCCTTGTAAAGGTTCCTCTCCTTGCCTCCGTATTCCCCTATCGGGAAGAGAATGTTCGGCGCGGGCTTCATCAGCCTCTCCCTCGCCTTCTCGGGCCTGCCTATCCTGCCTCCGAGGCGCGTCGCCCTTCTCATCACCCTGAATGGTGCATGCGCGTTTATGTTCTCAAGCGCGGTCTTGTCGTCCGAGTACGTGTCGGCGATGGCTCTCTTGAGGGTCATCTTACCCTCCTTGTCGGCGAATCCCATCGACATGAGAAGCGCCTGCGCGTCGCCTCCTCTGATCGTTATTGTGGTGCCGTCGTCATAATGGGGTATGCACAGCTTTTCAATCGGGTCCCTGGCGGAGTCTGCACCTTCCTTTATCCTAAGCTCCCTAATCATGAACAGGGAGTCGGAGTCGACCTCGGCCTTTGCCATGCTCCTTGCGAGTTCCCTGAGTTCTGCCGTGTCGAGGTCCGAGTAGTCGTATATGAAGAGCGGATGCATCGGCACCCCGAACCTGTTCGACAGTTCCAGTGCCTCCTTGAATGTGCCTGGAGCCGGCATAGCCCCCTCATAGCCCTTGCCCTTGAGCTGCTCGTACCAGTACTCTTCCACGTAGCTCGTGGGTAGCATGGGGGTGTTCGTCTTCTTGAAGTCGCCGTACGTCACCAGCATGTCGCCGACCGAAAGTACCTTTGTCACAAGGCTCCTTATCTCGTTTGCCTTCTCCGCGCTGTTGACCCTGAAGGCCTCCCCATTTGAGAGCTTGACAAAAGGCCCCTCTATGCTGTCTACGGGCATCGATATGCAGCCCTTGCCCGGGTTCTCCACTTTTACCTGCGTGCCTGTCGCCACGAACTCGTCAAGTATTATCATCGTTGCCGGGCTGAATCCCTTTGCGGCTATTCCTGTCAACCTCGACCTTCCATACCTGAGGCGGAACGCGCCCCGCGCGTCCGGGTAAGATAATATCGGCCTTCCCCCGACAAGATCCTGCAGGAAGACGCTGCTCTTCTTATCGGAAGATTTCTCGGCGCTCTTTTCCTGGGGCTTGCTTACCTTTATTATGTTGTTCAGCCAGCTCCAGTCCAGGCCCGCAGCCTTCGTGTACTTAAGAACGTTCTTCGCCTTCTGCGCTATCCCCTCGCATACTACCAGACCGAGCGCGCCCCTTATCTTGTTTGGTATAAACTCCTCTTTTCCTTCCGCATCGAGCCTCTTCACATTCCTGTGGACGTTCATCTCGAGGTCGTGCGTGGCCAGCCCGTCCACGCATACGGGGCAGTTCTCCAATATGACCCGGACATCCTCATCGCTCGGCCTGTATTGTAGGTTGGTTATCCTCGAATCGTACAGGTCTATCTCTTCCACGTACCTGTCCACCTCTGCCTGCTGCGGTTTGTATGCGTCTACTCCCAGAATCTGCCTTCCCAAATCGGCAAGGCCGACCGACAGTGCCGCGGCTGTGCCTCCAGCTCCTCTTATCGGGCCTGCGTACACAACTGCCGCATACGTCGACCCGTCTGGATTCTTGTGGAGCTTTACGCCCTGCACTCCTTCTGTAGGTGCAACCAGGACGCCATCTGTCAGCACGGACAATCCTGCCCTCAATGCGAGCGTCAGCTGCTCCTCCACGCCGTTTCTCTTGAACCTGGGATTGATGCACAGCTCCTTCACGATGTCGAACGCGAGCGCCCTTGTGGACTGCCCGATCGACTTGCTCCTTATGAGGTCTGCGAGTCCGTCAACGTTCAGTATTCCCTCCACTCTCGACGCGAGGTCAGGCGCTGGCTTTATCTCCACGAACGTCTCCGGATCAAATCCGCGGTTGCGCGCCTTCGTGGCCACTGCGTAAGCCTGGTCGAAATTTGCTGCAAGCGCATCGAAGTACGAATTTATATCCATCGGATCAGCCGTTGAAATCCATGTTCACGTAGCCTCCTTTCTTTGCGTCGTACACCGGCATCACGCACGGCGTAGGCATGTGCCCGAGCTTTACCTGATAATCGGTCCTGGCCTGCCACGTGCCGCTGTTCACCACATCGACGCCGTGATAGTTTGTTATCCCGTTCTTGTGCAGGTGGCCCATATGTAGTATGTCTGGTATCGTGTCTATGACAAGGTTGTCAGTCCTGCTCGGCACTATAATGTTGCCTCCGTATATCGGCGAGAGGTGCCTTCTTTTTAGCGTCTCAACCATCGCCTTCTCAGGCATGGAGTAGCTCATGTTCGGCACCGCGCTTATTATCGAATCCAGGGACGTGCCATGGTATGCAAGCACCTTTATGCCGTGCAGCGTGAGGTAGCTCGGGTTCGATACGAAATGTATGTTATCCCTCCTGAACTCCTTGAGCATGTCAATGCCTATGGCAGGCTGCGGCTCGGCCGACTGCACCGCATCGTGATTGCCGGGCAGCACGAACACCTGTATGTAATCAGGTATGTTCTCAAGCAGTTCCGATAGCCTCTTGTACTGCATGTATACGTCAAGGATCGCAAGGTCCTTGTCCTGGTTCGGATAGACTCCTATGCCGTCTGCGACGTCGCCAGCCAGCACCATGTACTTTATCTTGCCGGCAAGGCCCTTCGGCCCTATATCGACGTTGCCATTCAGCCAGTCGACCATCTTGAGGAAGTTCTTTTCCATGAACTTCTTGCTGCCGACATGCACGTCCGACAAGAATGCGACGGCAAGGTCGTCATCGATAACCTTCCTCTCCTTTATCGGCACGTTCGGGAATATGAGCTCATTGGCAATTACGAACGGGCCGGATATCCTGCCCTTCACCGCGATTACCTCGTCGTTTATCACTTCGCCTGCAAGCGCGAACAGCGACTTCGCCTTTTCAGAGGTGCCGTTCATGAACATGACTTTTGCATCGCCGGTCTCATCTTCTATGAGCGCCATTATGTTTCCATTCTTCGTCGTTATCTTGTTGCTGACTATGCCGCAGATTGTTAACTCACGGCCGTTCGTGTACGCCTTTATCGACTCTAGATTCGGCACCATGCCGCTTGCAGCGCTGTGGGTGCTGATGAACGGCTTTATCTTCTGCAGCCTGTTCCTGAAATACTCGACGAAGTCCCCGACGCTGCCTTCAGTCCTGTTGCTCTCCTGCTGCTTGCCGTTGCCTATGCTGTACCTCGCTTCGACCTCTGCAGCTGCGGGCCTGAATCCGGCCTTCGCCTTTATCTCGAGGGGCACAGGCGCCTTGTCGGTCTTCAACTCCTCTATTATATCCTTGATGACGCCGCTGCCTACTACCTGTATCGCGGAAGGATCAGGATATTTCTCGATGAGCTTGCCCGAGACCATATCTATATCTATACCTTCAAGAAGCGCATTGTCCACGTCGGATGACAGCAGAATTCCCTTTCCCTCAAGCTTCTTGACAAGGTTCCCAACAGCGTTTGCGCCGTCAGCCATGGGATCAGTCCGATTTGATCGATTCAAGCTGGCTGAGTATGCTCCAGATCATGGTCCTTGCCTGCTGCGGAAGGTTGATGTCGTTGCTCACTTCATCAAGGTTGTATATTGCAGTAGACACCCTCACTATGTACTCACCAGTGGAATTAAGCTCGTTTCTAGCCTGCGTTATGGCGCTCCTAACATTCTTCGGGACGCTCGTGTCGCTTATCAGCATGTCCATCTGTTTGGTCGCCTGCTCAATAGCCGCGTTTATTTCGTCGTCGCTCTTCATGCACATCACCTTCCAGCTAAAATTAGCACACTACTGTAGTATTGATACCTAAAACATATTTATAGGTGATGCTGTTCGGAATAGAGCGGTTGCTTTTTCATAATGCCCTAAGCGGATATCGCTATTCCGAAGACGGTCCTGACAAGGAACCCCACGAGCGCGGTTACGAACGCCGTGCCGAGCGATATCGCGAGCATCTCGAGTATCCTGCTCCTTATGCTCGTGTCGCTTATCACCGCTATGAGCGCGGAGGCCGCAGACAGAACAATCGCCACGAAAAGGACCGACTCTGCTATGCCGAAGTAGCTGGAGGTGCCAAGTATGAACGGTGATGTGGCAACCAGCGCGCCCAGGAAGTAGAATACGCCAGTGTAGTAGGCTTCTCTCGATGGCCTGGTCCTCGCCTTGAGTCCGGACCTGAGCGATTCCTCGACAACCTTCTCCGATTTGGAGGAGATGTATGCGCCAGCAGCCATCGAAAGCGTTCCGGACACCCCAACAATCATGCCTGTAAGCGCTACAGTGAAAGCGTTCGTGGCAACCATGGCTATGCCCGCGACGACCGCAAGTATCTCGACAAGCCCATCGTTAAGACCGAATACAATGGACTTGGTGTAGTTGAGCACTGCCTCATGCTTCTGCGCCTGCTGCAGCATTATGCTTTCGTGCTCTTCCTCATCCTTCATTATGTACCTTATCTTCTCGAGCGTGGCCTTGCTGAACTTCTCGCCTTTGACAAGGTTCTTGTAGTCCTCGAGCCCTTCCATCTCGTTCCTTTCCAACAGCTTCGTGACAAAGGCTATGCCGAATGCCTTCCTGGCCATCATGTATGAGAAGACCTTAAGCCTGAGCGTGAACGGCACGTGCACCTCGTCGATGTCCTTTATGCCGAGCAGGGATGCCCATATCTTCGCATGCTTGTGCTCCGTGTCCCTGAGCTTCAGTATCAGTTTCTTCAGCTCGCGATCGCTCTCGTGCTTCGCGGCGCTGTCGTAAAGCATGTAGTCTGATATCTCGTCCCTGAGAAACTTCCCCTCAATTTCCTCGATCTTCCTTCCCACCATAGGATCGCAATATAGGATGAGAAATACCTCTTATTAACATTTCGTGAGATGTTTTGCCTGGCGGCTCCCAGAATATACTGTTAAAAAAAGCGCCTTGGCCGGGAGTCGGACCCGGGTCGCGAGCGTGACAGGCTCGTATGCTAACCACTACACCACCAAGGCGTGTAGGCACAGGTTATTGTGTGCGTAAGGCTATTAACTGTAATGGATATGGAATAATATCCCGCTGGGGTGAGTTGAACACCCAACCTACCGGTATCGGCTTTCTAATCCTCAAACTACAGCCGGTCGCTCTGCCATTGAGCTACAGCGGGCGGATTGTTAGTATTCAGTTGTTACTATTAAATAGCTTTATTGTGTAGGGAATAAAGCGACAGTTATATATAAAATTAACCAAATATAAACCTATTGATGGCGATGCTGAGGCGAGGCGGCCCAGGAGGCAGTGTGGGCGGAGTGGGAGTTCGGTCCAGAAGACTGTCAAGCCGAAGGCAGCGCATGCCCATATTCCTGTACAGGTTCAAGGACCTCCTGATAAACGTTACGACAAGCCACCAGTTCTTCAACACGATGCTCGTTCTTGCGGCCTTCGTATGCCTCGTAACCGCGTTTCCATTCTACCCTATTTTGCTGATAGTAATTCTCATGGTAATCCTGTTCGCAGTCAGCATGTACCACTCATTCCCTGGATACGTGCTGCTGATGCTGCTTACGCTGCCTGTCATAATATACCAGGCGCCGGCGCTCGGCTGGGTATTCATCTTCCTGATAAGCATGTCGCTGATTTACGGATACATGCACCACCGCATGCTAGTCTTCCTGTACATAATAGTACTGGCCGCGTTCTCGCCACTCGGATATTTCGTCGAGATCCTGGCGGTTGTGCTCACGATCCTGATGGTAGGTTTCAGGCGATCAGTCGCCGTGCTTGTGCTTGCAATGCTAAGCATAGTCGCGATATCCGGCGTCATCGGGATGCCGAACCATGCATACGTATCATACAACCCGCTCACTGCCCATAACGCGATATTGCTGAACCCAATCATGCATTACGTGTACGGCAGCAAGCCCATTCTGACACTTTCGACTTTCCTGCCCCATATAAGCACGGCATACGGCCAGTTTATCAGCGGCAATGTAACCACCAATGTATCGTCGGCGTTCTTCATCCTGTTCCAGCCGCTGGCATACAATGTGGGCAGCTATCTGGTCGACATAGCCCTGCTGCTTGTCATGGCCTTCCTAATGGACATGGCGGCATCATCAATGCGGCAAAAGTACAAGGGCACAATAACCAGCACCTTCAGCGTACTATACCCCGCTGCGTTTATCGGGGTCAACAAGTTCTTCTCTCTCGGCCTCGGAGTCAACTATCTGTACATGATTGCCGCGATAGCCATAGCGCTGATCTCACTGTTCATGCTCGAGCTCTACAACATAGACATCGTGAAAGTGCTTGACATAAAGAAAGCTGACATAAGGATGAAGTTCGGCGAGGCGTTCGAGGACCTGGCGGAAGGGGAGGCGCGCGAGACATTCAAGAGCGTGGCTAACTACGACCACACAAAGGAAGAGCTTAGGGCCGCGATAATAGCTCCGATAGAGGAGCGCGGCATCTCAAGGGCGTACAACGTGCAGCCTGTCCGCGGGGTTCTATTCTTCGGGCCGCCTGGCACAGGCAAGACGCTGATGATGAGGGCCCTCTCCCACGAGATACACGGCTACTTCTATTACGTCAAGGCGGCAAGCCTGCTCTCGGCTTATCCTGGCGAGACAGAAAGGATGATATCGAACATATTCACGATAGCGAAGAAGCACAGGCCATGCGTCCTGTTCTTCGACGAGATAGACTCGATAACATCAAAGAGGGAGCTTTCAACGGATGACACCAGGAAGGCCGTCCTCTCGCAGCTGCTAATAGAGATAGACGGCTTCCAGAAGCTCGACAGAGTGATAGTCGTCGGGGCGACTAACGCGCCGGACCTGATAGACGACGCGATACTCAGGCCCGGAAGGATGGACAAGCTGGTGTACATGCCTCCGCCAAACTATGAAGCGAGGAAGAAGATATTCGACATGTACCTGAAGAAGCTGCCGATAGCCGATGACGTGGACCTGGACGCGCTCGCGTCCAAGACAGAGAGGTACACCGGCGCAGACCTCAAGGCGATATGCGACAGCGTGTCGCAGAGGATAGCCCACGAGGCCGCACAGCAGCACAAGATACTTGCGATCGAGCAGTCGGACATACTGGAGAGCATAAAGCACATCAAGGCGTCTACCACGCTTTCGCAGATAGACAAGTACAACAAGTTCAAGGTCGACATGGAGAGGATGGAGTACGAGGAGCAGCCGCAGGAGAAGACATCTGAGATAACTCTGGACGACGTGAAGGGCCTCGGCGATGCGAAGAAGGCGATAAAGGAGTCGATAGAGCTGCCGCTGATGCATCCCGAGCTGATGAAGAAGTACGACGTCAAGGCGATAAACGGCATACTGCTGTTCGGGCCTCCAGGCACCGGCAAGACCATGCTCTTGAAGGCGATCATGAGCGAATGGAAGGGCAACATAAACGTGGTCGACCTGAACGCATCCGACATAATCAAGGCAGGTTTCGACAAGGCGGCGACATCGATCAAGGACGTCTTCTATAAGGCGAGGGAGAACGTGCCATCAGTGATATTCATAGACGAGATGGACAGCCTCGTGCCGAAGAGGGCGACATCAAGCGAATTCACGCTACAGATAACGACCGAGATACTGAAAGGCATGGATGGGCTGCGCAACATGCCCGGCGTGATAGTCGTGGGCACAACGAACAGGCCGAACTCACTCGACGACGCGGTACTCAGGCCCGGAAGGCTAGACAAGATAATATTCGTGAGGCCGCCGAACGAAGAGGAACGCACGCTCATATTCGAGGAATATCTCGCAAAGGTGCCAGGGTCCGGCACCATAGACTACGAGAAACTGGCGTCCGTCTCGAAGGGATTTACCGGCGCGGACATAAGCAACGTCTGCCGCGAAGTGAAGACCCACGCACTCGAAGCTGCCGTCAAGGACGGTGCGGAAAGCGAAGTGGCCACCGATGACGTGCTCAAGACCATAAAGGCAAACAAGCCGTCAGCGCCGGATGACACGATAAGCGAATACCTGCGCTTCCTAGCGAGGTACGGCGAGAGATGATGATATTAGGAGGGCTGTCTCTTAGCCTTGTGCTCCAGCCCGTTGTTCACGAGGACCCTTGAGAGGTCATTGGCGTATATCTCAAGCCTGCCATACCTCTCACGCACATTGCAGAACTCGAGCTTCACGTAGTCGTTCGCGTTCATCGCCGCGGTAACCATGGCCGATGAGCCCCAGAGCGAAGCGTCAAGTGAACCGCCCGAGTCGGCGATCGTTATCCTGGACACCGCAACTGATGAGCCGTTCTCCTTGTTGATGTACCTTATCGGGTATATCGATGCTACCCTGCCGATTACATCGACGTTCTTCATCTCCCTGACGATTTCGGATACGTGCACGAACGAGGAATCCGACACCGCCATCTTCACTATCGTCGTGCCAGCGAGGCTCTTCAGCTCCCCGCGCGCCATGTCTATGAGTGCATTCTTTATCAGGATCCTGTCGCCCCTTTCCAATCCCTGTGCGTCTATGTAGTTCGCGAGCGCGCCCCTGGCCACAAATCTCACTGTGCCACCTTCAAGGCCCAGGACTACGATGCGCAGGTTCACCTCCCTGTTGTCCTTGGTTCTGAAAGTCGTCATGTTGAATATCCTGTACACCACGTCTTCGACATCCGCGTAATATACCCTCCTTTCGGTATCGGAATCCGCTGCAGCAACGGCGGCCTTCTGGTTCCTGGAGAATATGAAATCGGCGACGGCCCTGGCATCTGTCCTGCTGAGCCGTTCAGCCGCCTCGGCAGGCTGCGTATCAGCGGAGGCGTTGGCGCTTATCGCGCGCGCTATCTGCTCCTCCGTAACCATTCCGGAATACCTGTCGAACAGCTCGCTCATGGTGTCGTCGCCATGCATCATAAGCCTCAGCCGGCACAATACCTATTGTGCGGGAACATTTAACAACATTCTGCACCTGTTGCATTCGCATACCCAAATATTTCGGAAACAATTTAAGCACTTGGCGCGTACACTTTTAACATGACTGACAATCAAAGCGGGATAAAATTCGAGAGCGGCAGCGCGATCGTGCCGGACAGGCCAACGCTGCTTTACGTGAAGGGCGACGGCATAGGACCGGAGATAACCGATGCCGCGATGCGGGTCGTTGACGCTGCGGTAGCCAAGGCGTACGCCGGTTCAAAGGGCATCAACTGGCTGGAGGTGCCTGCTGGGATAAGCGCCGAGAAGGAGCACGGCGACAGGTTCCCGGACAGCTCAGCTGAGCTGGTAAAGAAGCACAGGATACTTCTCAAGGGGCCGCTTGAGACGCCGGTCGGTTCCGGAATAAGGTCGATCAACGTGCACATACGCATGCTCCTGGACCTTTACGCGAACGTCAGGCCTGTGAAGTACGTGCCGGGAGTGGAAAGCCCGCTCCGCAATCCGCAGAACGTAGACATGGTGGTCTTCAGGGAGAACACCGATGACATATACCGCGGGATAGAGTGGAAATACGACAGCGAGAGCGCCGCGAAGGTAAGGGAGTTCCTAAAGGGGCTCGGAGTAGAGCTGGAGAGCGACACGGGCATAGGGATAAAGCCGATAGGCAAGCAGAAGACCGAGAGAGTCGCGAGGATGGCGATAAAATACGCGATAAACAGGAAGCGCAAGTCCGTGACGATAATGCACAAGGGCAACATAATGAAGTACACGGAGGGTGCCTTCAAGGAATGGGCGTATGCGCTCGCGCTCCGCGAGTTCAGGGACAGCATAGTGACCGAGGACGAGCTGAACAAGGCATACGAGGGCAAGATGCCTCCGGGCAAGATACTGCTGAATGACAGGATAGCCGACAACATGCTGCAGCAGCTGGTGACGAGGCCTGAGAGCTACGACATCATACTCGCGCCCAACCTGAACGGCGACTATGTGTCGGACGAAGCGGGCGCCCTGATAGGCAACATAGGCATTATAGGATCGGAGAACCTGGGCGACACCGGTGCCATGTTCGAGGCGGCGCACGGCACAGCCCCGAAGTACGCGGGCCTCAATGTGGCGAATCCTACCGGGATAATAAACGCGGGAGCGCTCATGCTCGACTACATAGGCTGGCACGATGCGGCTGCGCTCATAAGGGGTGCGATAGACGAGGCGATGCGCAACAAGACCGTGACGCAGGACATAGCGAGGTACATGAGCATAGAGCCTGTCGGGACCCGCGAGTACGCCGATGCTCTCATCGGCATAATATCGAAGTGAGCATGCGTCCGGCGGCGACGCCGGCATCCGTTGCGTTAAGGTGGTTTGATGGTGGAAGGCAAGCCCCTGATAAGCAGGGGACTGGAAGGGGTGTACATAGGCGAGAGCAGCATCTGCAAGGTGGACGGCACTGCCGGCAAACTCTACTACCGTGGATATCCAATAGAGGAGCTGGCGGAGCGCTCCACGTTCGAGGAGACCGCATATCTTGTTCTCTATGGGAAGCTCCCGACCGCGGCAGAGCTGTCGGCATTCGACTCCGCGCTCAAGGGGTCGAGGGCTCTCCCGAAGCACGTCGTGGAAATAATAAAGAACATGGCGGGCAAGGCTGACACGATGGACATACTGAGGACCGCGTTCTCGGCGATGTCTGCGGAAGACAAGGAGGTGGCGGATACTTCTGAGGAGGCGAACCTCAGGAAGAGCGCCAGGATAATATCGGCCACTGCAAGCATAGTGGCGGCGATAGGCAGGGTGATGGAGAAGAAGAGGTATGTCAAGCCGAACGCCTCGCTCTCCCATGCTGCCAACATGCTCTACATGCTGA
>JAKBHG010000070.1 GCA_021836925.1 Microcaldota archaeon
AGGAAAAGGCGGTATGCGGTCATTGCAGCGAAGAAGCCAGAGAGTATCCCAAGTGAACCGTATATCAGGAAATAGTAAACCATGTTGTGGTATGTGCCCGGCAGGAACACGTCGATGAGCCCGATACCGATCCCGAGCGCTATACCGAGCCAGTAGCCCGCAGCGCTTTCAAACGTTCCATAATACCGCCAGCTGACGACATTCAGCCATGACTTGGGCGGATACTGCCCTCCCTGCTCCGTTCCAACGCTGCCGGACATCATAGGTCACTCGTCTGGGAACATTGCGCATTCGCCTTCGGCTCCATAGCCTCAGGTGCACTGCACATTTTTGTTGAGAAACGCTCTCTATATAATTCTTCTGAAATAGTGCTTTCAGGATGGGAACGGAAATAACTGCAGGATAGAATCAATTAATCTTGGAGGCAAACAGTCCGGATAGCTATTAAACACTATGTTGATTCATGCCGGAAGAGGGAAAGCAATGCTCTACAGGGAAGTTGCTGATTTCTATGAAAAGGTCGAGGCAACGACAAAAAGACTCGAGATAACAGCGCTTCTCGTGGACATGTTGAAGAAATCGGACTGCGGCGAGATAGCCAATGTCGTCTACATGACACATGGCAGGCTGTTCCCGGATTTCTTTCCGGAGAAGATAGGAATGGCTGAGAAGATGGCGCTCAGGACTCTGGCCACGGTCTCAAGGGCTGATGCCTCGGCCGTCGAAAGCATGTACAGGGAAAAGGGAGACATAGGAATCGTCGGCGAGGAACTGCTTGCAAGAGCTGCAGAGAGCAGGCTGGGCGGGGCGGAACTCAATGTGAATGAGGTGCACAGGATGCTCTCCGATATAACGGGAGCGACCGGCCCCGGCTCGCAGGAGCAGAAGGTCAACCTGCTCGCAAATCTTCTCGCCGCCTCCACACCGAAGGAGGCCAGGTACATCCTCAGGATAGTGATAGGGAAGATGAGAATAGGTGTTGCAGCGATGACGCTGGTGGAGGCGCTGGCAACAACTTTCGCCACAAAGGGGGACAAGGATGAAGTGGAACGGTCGTTCAACATAACAAGCGACCTTGGCACGGTTGCTGCCACGATGTGCAGGGAGGGGCTGCCGGGACTGAAGAAGCTGAAGCTCAGGGTCAATGTGCCCCTGAGATCCATGCTTGCAGAGAGGCTCCCGGGGATAAGGGAGATACTGGAGAAGATGGGCGGAAGGGCAGCCTTCGACTACAAGTATGACGGCCTGAGGATGCAGGCCCACATAGACAACGGCAAGGTGAGGCTTTTTTCGAGACAGCTCGAGGAGCTGACAGGCCAGTTCCCGGAGATAGTCGAGAGCGTGTCCTCTGCCTTCAAGGGCAAGACAGGGATAATAGAGGGCGAATGCGTCCCGGTGGACATAAACACGGGCGAGCTCCTTCCATTCCAGGTTGTCTCCAGACGGAGGGGAAGGAAGCACGGTGTAAGCGAGGCGGTCGAGGAATTTCCCGTGACTCTTTTCCTGTTCGACCTTCTGCTCTATGACGGCGACGACTATACCGGCAGGCCCTTCCTCGAGCGCAGGGAGAAACTGAAGGAGTCGATCGGGAAGAACGACAGGGTGAAACTCTCCACGGTAGTCGTGACAGACTCGGAGGAGGAGGCGGAGGCTTTCTTCAACGAGTCGCTTGAGTCCGGCTGCGAGGGCATAGTTGCAAAGTCCGTTGCGGACGATTCGGTCTACCAGGCGGGCGCCAGGGGATGGCTCTGGATCAAGTACAAGAAGGATTACAAGGCCGAGATGATAGACACCGTGGATCTGGTCGTGGTGGGCGCCTTTGCCGGACGTGGAAGGAGGAGCGGCACATACGGCGCACTGCTGATGGCAACCTACGACAAGCAGAAGGATGCATTCGAGACGGTGACCAAGCTGGGCAGCGGGTTTGACGACGAAACGCTTGCTTACCTTCCCTCAATGCTCAGGGATTACCAGCTGAAGGAAAAGGATCCTTCCGTCGAGAGCATGGCCGCAGCAGACTACTGGTTCAGGCCGGTTGTCGTGCTGGAGGTCCTCGGCGCTGAGATAACGCACAGCCCCATACACACATGCTGCTGGGGGCAGGTCAGGAAGGACGCCGGCCTTGCGATAAGGTTTCCAAGATTCACAGGCAACTTCAGGAAGGACAAGGGCGCCTACGACGCAACGACAAGCAAGGAGATACTCGAGATGTACAGGATGCAGCTGAAGAAGACGGACTGAGCTGCGCTATTTACCGAGCATCAGGCCTGGTATGTCCGTCGGCAGCTGCGCTACGACGACGCCTGCAGCCTCCAGCGCCTTTATCTTGCTCTCGGCCGTTCCCCTGCCCCTGCTTATTATTGCGCCCGCGTGTCCCATTCTCTTCCCTTGCGGTGCACTTCTGCCGGCTATGTAGGCGAAGACGGGCTTGCTCACGTGCTCCCTTATGTATTCAGCAGCCTCCTCTTCGGCGGTCCCCCCTATCTCGCCAACCATGACAAGCCTCTTCGTCTTGCGGTCTTTCTCGAATCTTGAAAGGACTTCGACAAAATTTGAGCCTATGATTGGATCGCCGCCTATGCCGACGCATGTTGTCTGGCCTATGCCGGCCTCCGTCAGGGCGTTGACAATCTCATATGTCAGCGTTCCGCTCCTCGAGATGACACCGACATCACCCTTTGCGAACATCTTCGAAGGCATTATGCCTATCTTGCCGAACTCGGGGCTCGTGACCCCGGGGCAGTTCGGTCCTATGACCGTCGTTTCCCTCAGCTTCGCGTAGTTCACGAACTCCATCGCATCCAGGAATGGTATGTGTTCGGTGATGACCACGACCAGGCCCAGTCCAGCATTGACCGCCTCGAACACCGCGTCCTTTGCGAACCTGGCAGGGACGAAGATGCAGGAGGAGTTTGCGCCGGTTTGTTCGACGGCTTCGTGCACCGTCTCGAACACAGGAACGCCTTCGACCGCCGATCCTCCCTTGCCGGGCGTCACGCCGCCGACGACCTTGGTGCCGAACTCCTTCATTGATTTGGTGTGGAACTGGCCCTGGTGCCCAGTTATTCCCTGGACGATTACCTTTGTCTCGCGTCCGACCATTATTGCCATTATTTCACCGCCGCCTTGACCGCCTTCCGTGCAGCTTCTATCAGGTCAGTGGAAGACTCGATGCCTATTTCCTTCAGTATTTCCCTTGCAATGTCGTCGTTTACACCACGTATCCGTGCGACAATTGGAATGTCGATGCCTATCGTCTGCACCGCTTCCCTGACTCCCATTGCAACAGTATCGCACTTTGTTATGCCGCCGAATATGTTCAGGAATATCACGCCTGGCCCTGCGTCCTTCATCAGCGCAAGAGC
>JAKBHG010000009.1 GCA_021836925.1 Microcaldota archaeon
GAAGCCGGCGTGCTGCAGGTCAAGAAGCTTGCTCAGTGATATGAGATGGCCCATGTGCAGCGGGCCGGTTATGGCCCTGCCGTAGTATACTGACAAACTCTTCTTTCCGGAAAGCTTCTCCTCGAGCTCGCTCCTGGTGAGCATCTCTGCCGTGTTCCTTGTTACAAGTTCCGTCTTTTGCTTCAGGTCAGTCATGCACATGCACCATGGCCGTAGCTAAATCGCTAAGCACTCTATTATGCTTTTCCTACAGCCGCGACTTCATAAAACCCCAAGGACGGGCAATTGGTGGTCGTTTGATGCGCGGAGGGCAACCCATAGTAAAGCCGCCGTACTGCTATCGGCGCAAATTCTTCCGTGATGAACTGCGCCGTGAGCTTCACCTCATATCTGTTCCTACTATTGAAATCGGACGCCACAATGCCCTATTACGCTATGGCGCACCCATTTTAAATAAGAGGGAACCTATCTATTGTGGTAATTGTGATGGGCAATAACATAGAAGTGGAAGGGAGATTCAGGATAAGGGATATAGAGGAATTCAAGAGAAAGCTTGTGGAGAACGGCGCGACACTATTGAAAAGTGCGGAGATAGAGGACCGTTACTACACCATGAAGAGCAGGGATTTTGACAATACAATCGAGGCTCTGAGAATAAGGACAGTGACGGGCGAGGAAGGTGCCACGCTAACGTACAAGGGAGGCGGTAACAAGGACTCTGTTGTCATGGCTGTTCCTGAATATGAGACGCACATAGACAAACCAGAGGTCATGGAAAGCATATTCGGTTTCATTGACATAGTGCCGCTCGGCAGCGTTAAGAGCATACGCAAAAGGAGGCATTCCTACCAGTTCGGCAAACTGAAGGTGGACCTTGACGAGTTTCCAGGTTTCGGCACGTTTGCGGACATAGAGGCAATTGCGAACAGCGAATCCGAAACGCAAACTGCCATCGATGAGGTGAACGCGGCAAAGGAAAGGTTGGGCATACCGGAAGAGGACAGGATAACGCGATCCATAGGCTTCCTCATGAAGGAAGCCAGGGAGAACGGGACATTCAAAGGCTAGCAAAGCCAAGGCTAAACGTTGAAAAACAGCATAAAAACAGAAAGGGAACTTTCGTTCCCAATAAAGCTTAGGTTAGGATTATACCCTTCTTACGTTCTTGGCCTTCGGGCCCTTGTCGCCCTGCTCGACCTCGTATTCAACCTCGTCGCCCACGTTGAGCATCGCTCCGCCCTCGATTGCACTTGTGTGCACGAACACATCCTTTCCATCTTCGCCGGTTATGAAACCGAAACCCCTTGCGGAGTTGAACATCTTTACTTTTCCTCTCATTTGACTCACTTTGTAGTGTTTATTATTGTACAGCATAGTCTATAATCCTATGCCTTGCGGGCCTTTTCATGCCTTTTTCATGGGAACAGGCGTTTTATGTCCCTGAAGGCGAACGTGACCTCGCGCACGTTCTCTATGTTAAGCATCTGTTTCAGCAGCCTCGTAAGCCCGAAGCCGAGGCCGCCGTGCGGCGGCGCCCCGAACCTGAAGAAGTCCGTGTAAAATCTTATGTTTTCCTCGCCAAGACCCTTCTCCTTCGCCTGCTTCATGAGTACGTCATGCCTATGCTCCCTCTGGGATCCTGTGGTGACCTCAAGCCCTTTGTAAAGGAGGTCGAAGCCCTTCGTGACGCCCTGCTTCTCTTCCTTCCTCATGTGATAGAAAGGCTTGACGCTCCAAGGGTACTCTGTAACGAATACGAACTCGCTGCCGTACCTCTCCTTTGCAAGCGCGCCGATGGCCCTCTCCTCTTCTGGGGTGAGATCGTCGCCACCTGATTGCCTTCCCTGCCCCTTCAGCAAGGCCTTCGCCTCTTCGAACGTCAGCCTTGGAAAAGGCGTTTTTGGAACAGTAACCTCGACCGAATACAGCCTCTTTATTTCGTCGCCATGCCTCTCCTTCACCCTACCCAGGATATGGGTCAGCCATCCCTCCTCGAACTCCATGATATCCTCGTGCGACTCAATCCAGGACATTTCCATGTCTACTGAAGTGAACTCCGTGTCGTGCCTCGTCGTGTTTGAGGGGTTTGCCCTGAATACCGGGCCAATCTCGAACACCCTGTCCAAGCCGGCGCACATGGCCATCTGCTTGTAGAACTGGGGCGACTGCGCAAGGAACGCGGTCCTGTCGAAATATACTACCGGGAACAGCTCCGCGCCGCTCTCGCTCGGCGAGCCCATAAGCTTCGGCGAATGTATCTCTATGAAGCCCTCCTTGAGCCAGTATTCCCTCATCGCGGCCTCTGCCGTAGTCTGTATCTTGAATATCAGCGCGTTCTTCTGCTTCCTTATGTCTAAGAACCGCCAGTCGAGCCTGGTGTCCAGGAGTGCATTGGTCTTGCCGTTTACCTGTATGGGCAGCTGCGGCTCGGCCCTGCTAAACACTACCATCTCTTCGGGAATTATCTCGATTCCTGAGGAGACCTTCTCGTTGGCATTGACCGTGCCCTTGATGCCGATGGTCGATTCCTTCGCGAGGCCGCCTATCTCTTCGAACGGCTTCGTGCCGCCTTTGAAGGTAAGCTGCACAGTGCCGCTCACGTCCGCGAGGATGGCGAATTTCAGCTTGCCCACGTCGCGGATTTCCCTAAGGAAGCCCATGACCGTGACGCTCTTGCCGTGCATGCCCTTGCCTACTTCGGCAAGCATGCAGCTCCTCTTCCAAACCTCGCTGCCTGACATCACTTCACCATTACGCCTCCGGCAGGACTCGAACCTGCGGCCTACTGGTTAACAGCCAGTCGCTCTACCTGCTGAGCTACAGAGGCATTTTCAACTCTTCCCTTATCATCCTCGCGATTTCCTTTGGATCTCCTCTCTTTTTCGTTTCCTTAAGCACAACACCTATCAGGTACTGCATCGCTTCGCCCTTTCCTTCCCTTAGCTCAGCCGACGCTTTAGCATTCTCTCTTATCACCTTTTTAACTGTTCTCTCCAGCTCTTCGGCTGTCGGGGCTGCGCCAGCCTTTTCGGCTATCTCCGAGGGCCTTGAGCCGGTGTCGGCATACTCCTTTATCACCTCCTTCGCGTACCTCTCGTTGATGCTGCCCTTGTCGACCATCTCGAGGAGCTCGGCGAACGTCTCCGGCCTGGCCTTCGACTGCGATATGCACTCGGATCTCCAGTTGAGGCTCTTGAGCAGGTAGTTGACCATCCATCTCGAGACGGCGGCGGGCTTGCCATACATCTTGCAGGTGTCCTCGAAGAACGCCGCGAAGTCCCTGCCCGTATAAACTATCACCTTCGAATCGTACGCGCTGATGCCGTAGTCGGCCGCAAGCCTTGCCACCATACCGTCAGGCAGCTCGGGCATACTCCCCTTTATTGGGCCGGCCCATGCATCCGTGATCTTCAGTATTGGCAGGTCCGGATCGAATATGTAGCCATAGTCCTCCTCGAATTCCTTCTTCCTCAGGGGCATGGTGGTTTTCGCGACCTCGTCGAAGTGCCTCGTCTCGCGCTCGATTCTCTGCCCCAGCCTGAACAGGTTCTGCTGCCTGACCAGCTCGTAGTTGAGCGCCTTCTCAACGTTCTCGAAACCCGTGACGTTCTTGATCTCGGCCCGCTCACCGCCCTCTATTGATATGTTTGCATCGACCCTAAGCGTGGCTCCCCCTGACTGGTCATAAACCTTGAGGTAGTCCAGGACCAGCGCGAGCTTCTCAAGGAAGGCCCTGGCCTCCTTCGGGCTCTTCATGTCAGGCTCTGTCACTATCTCGGCAAGAGGGACTCCAGCCCTGTTGTAATCTATCAGCACATAGCTTGTAGTTTCCAGGCTTCCGTTCGCGTATGCTATCCTTGCAGGATCCTCCTCAAGGTGCACGCGGCGTATCCTTATCCTTGAGCCGTTCACGTCAACCTCGCCTTCTGACGCTATAGGCACCTCATATTGCGTTATCTGGTAGTTCTTGGACATGTCAGGATAGAAGTACGTCTTCCTGGAGAAGTAAGTCTCGGCGTTCAGGCGGCACCCGAGGGCCATGCCTATGCGTATGACGTGGTCTATGGCCCTCTTGTTCAGCACCGGCTTCGTTCCCGGATAGCCGAGACAGACCTCGCACGTGGATTCGTTCGGCTTCGCGTCCGTAGGATAGGCCGTGCATGAGCAGAAGAGCTTGCTCTGTGTGTTGAGCTGGCAGTGCACCTCCAAACCTATCATCGCTTTAACTGCCATCGCTTTCACCCCTGCCTCCACTCTCTGCGGCGCTTGCCGCGCTTATCAGCCTGCCCTCCTGGAAATGGTCCGCGATCAGTTGCATGCCGACTGGCATCCCTGAGACTTTCCCTACCGGCACGGATATTGTAGGGAAGCCGCAGAGGTTCGGTGCAGTAGTCATCCTGTCTATGTTATATTTGTCGAGAGTCGACATCGCGCTTATCTCGTCGAACCTGGGTGCGACTATCGGCATCGATGGGGTCGCAAGCACATCTGCCTTTCCAAACGCGGCCTTGAACTCTTTTATCAGCAGGCTTCGCACCTTGAGCGCCTTGGTATAATACGCATCCCTGAACCCGGCCGCGCGCACGTACGTGCCAAGTATTATCCTCCTCTTCGCCTCCTCGCCAAAGCTCTGCGAGCGCACCTTGGAAAAATATTCGGAGAACTCCCCTTCTACCCTCTCCTGCGCGCCATATCTCATGCCGCAGTACCTCGCGAGGTTGGTCGAGGCCTCGCCCGTAGCGATTATGTAGTACGCAGCGATCGCATACCTAGTAAACGGCATGCCTATCTCAACTACCGATGCGCCCATTCCCTCGAGCTGATGGACGGCATCCTCTACAGGCTTCGTTATCTTCCCGTCTATGCCGTCAAAGTACTCCTTCGGCATGCCTATCCTCATTCCTTTTATGTCCCTGCCTACATATGCTGTGAAGTCTTCTGCCGCAATCCCGCTGCTGGTGGAATCGAGCGGATCATGGCCGGCTATCGAAGACAGCATCAGCGCGGAATCGTAGACCTCCTTCGATATTACGCCTATCTTGTCCATGCTGCTCGAATAGTCTATCAAGCCATACCTGGACACGCGGCCGTATGTCGGGGTCAGGCCGACCGTGCCGGTGAACGCGGCAGGGGCGGTTATGCTGCCTCCTGTAGATTCTGCTATCGCTATGTGCGGGAAGTCTGCAGCAGCCGTCATGCAGCCTGCGCCGCCGCTGCTGCCTCCGCATGACCTTTCCACGTCAAAGGGGTTCTTAGGTATGGAATACGCGCACGTATCCGAGAAAGTGCCGAAGCCGAACTCGTCCTGGGCGGTTTTGCCAATGATCAGTCCGCCGGCTGCCTTTGCCCGTGCGACGGCCGTAGCGTCAAACGGCGGCATGTACCCTTCGAGCATCCTCGACCCTGCGGTAGTCCTCATTCCTTCGGCGCACAGGCAGTCCTTCACCGATATAGGAAGATATCCGAGAGGGCCATCCGCAGGCTTGCCTGCCCCATGGCCAGGATCAGGGTTCAGTGTTATGAACGGCGCGTACTTTTCCTGTATGGAGGCCGTGCTTTCCTTCACTTTTGCAATGAATTCGGCTAAGTCTACACTCCCAGCCTTAGCTTCCTCCAGAAACGTTTTTACTCCTATTAATATAACCAACTCATACCAGTTTAGGGCCTATTATGTAGCCATCCTCTATGGCCTCGGTGTTCTTCCCTATGTCCAACTTGCGCTTGCCGCCATCTGCCACATCCTCCCGCCAGACGTTCTCGACCGGCGTGGAGTGATAAGAAGGCTGCAAGCCATTGGTATCCGCCTCGCTTATGGACTTGAACGCATCCAGTATCTCCGACATCTCCTTGACAAACTTATCCTTCTCCTCGTCAGCTAGCGCGATCTTGGCGTCGGAACAGATGCGTTCCAGCAGCGCAGCATCGACTTTCCGGAAGTCCACCATATTTCTAAATACACACAACTGCATTTATAACCTTTTTGTACATACTCCCGCGCGCACATGCTGAAGGAGCAGATAGCTATGTATTACTTGCTTGCGAATTAGTATCGGTGCTTGGATGTTCGGCAAGAGGAAGGTTGACATAGATACGATAATAAGCAGTCACGAGGAGCGCGAGGCAAGGATTGAGAAGGAGTCGCATGGTGAATCTTCCGCGGAAGGCGCGGCGCGCAGGGAGCAGATAGGGATGGTAGAGCAGTTCTTCGACAAGCTGATGGTTGCGGCAGTCACCCTTACCGGCGATCTTCACGTTGGCGACATAATAGAGATAGGCACCGAGGAGGAAGCGATAAGGCAGCGTGTTGAAAGCATGCAGATAGAAAGGAAAGACGTCAGCGCCGCATCGGACGGTGACGATGTAGGCATAAAGCTGAAGTACGCGGTGCGCCCGGGCAGTGCCGTGTACAGGATCGTATCCTGAAAACCTAATCATCCCGTATCCCAATAAAAAGGTTGAGCGATAAGAGTAATCCAGGTAGGATGGAGACCAACTCGCAGTATGTGCTGTACGCTGTGGCCATTGCGGTAGTGGTGCTTGCAGGCATGGCCTTCGCATTGGGTGCGAACTCGTACGGCCTCGGCCACAGAAGCAGCGCCACGGCGCCCCAGGACCGTGCAGCGCTGAACGTGACGGTCACTTCTTCAGCAGGGATGGTGAGCAGTCTCACTGTCGGCCTCCACGGCAATGGTATCAACATGTCCGCTGCAGTGGTCCTCGGACCAGATCAGCAGGACCCGATCGCCGCACATGTACTGTTCGCCGATCTGAACCCGGACACCAGCTACCACCTGACGCTTAACGGGAGCGCGCGCCCTTATTGCGCGCCCGGACAGGTATGCCCCATGTTCATCGTGGCAGTGCACAGTTCCGAGAACGTGCGCACGGGCCCGTCAGGCTCGGTCACGAGCGCCATAATAAGCGCGTTCGGCAGCGCCAACTACAGCGGCTATGGTAATCTTGCCCCATGCAGCAATGTCTCATCATTAGGGAACATAACAACCGTCAATGGTACGCGCATGTTCTATGAGAGATGCGGAGACTGGCAGCGCATGCTGAACTTCGTTCCGGTGAGCGTCAACAAGAACGGCACGGTTACGGGCCTGTATTACCCATATCTGCCTGTCGTGCGCCTTAACGATACCCCTGTAGTGAAGACAGTAAGCCCAGGGGAAGAGGCTGGATACACCTGCAACGGATATGCGGCATACCTGAACTCAACCGACTACGCCGCCCAGTACTCTGTTTTCAGGGTTGTCGTGGGCAGGCCCATACCCTGCCCTGTGTAAAAATCAGCTCATAGCACGTCGAAATCCCATTCGTCCGCATTATTTACATCTGCGGCGAGCTTTTCAGCGCCAGTTATGTCACCAGCCGTAATCATGCTGGATATCCTCTCCTTGATTTTCCTGCGCACCGTTGCGTTATCCTCGTTGCGCAACCTGTATCTTTCGGGCATCTCAACCGCCGGTCCCCTATACGCATTGCCCCCTGCGCCAGAATGCATACCGTCAGGATCGTGCCTGAGCACACGCTGTATCTGCTCTTTCGGCAGGTCGCCTTCATTATTCTTCTTCTCTTCAATGCCTGAAAGCCATAGTCTGTTGCTCATGAAATCATCTCCATAGCCATTCATGTATGAAATATATATAGAGCGTGGGGGCATACGCTCTTCGACGAAGTGTCCATACATATGGATTGTCAGTACAGCCCTACTGCTATCCCGCCTGCGACCACCAGGAACATGCCAAGCAGCTGCAGCCTGGTCAGCCTGTCATGGTATATGAAGTACGCCAGTGCCGCGACGATTGCAGGTGTGGAGTTGGACATAACCGCACCCACGACCAGCTGCTTGATTGATACCAGCACGCTGTACAGCATATTACCTGTGCCGCTGAATAGGCCCGCAGCTATCCCCACAGGGAAGCCCTTAGGCCCAAGTAGCTGCCGCGGGACCCTTCTTCCTCGCATGTATATCGGCGTTATGGCTGCAATAAGAGAAATCGTTACTGTGAAGCTTATCCAAACGGGTATTATGCTGTTGGAAGCATGGGATATCGGATATACCATTAGTATCCATCCCGTGGCCCAAAGCACGTTCGCAGCCATGGCGGGCAGCATCAACCGGTTCAGCTTGCGGCCGCCGGACAGTTCCATCGAGACTAGTATGACGCCTGCCGCCACTGCGAACATGCCGAGGATCTTGGCTGCCGAGACAGCCTCGTGAAGCACGAATATGCCATACAGCGCGAGCAGCACGACCTGCAGCTCTATGGTCGCATATGTATTCGAGGCCTGCTGGCTCTCGAGGGTAAGATAGAAAAGCAGGTAGCCCGCAGTGGTCACTACACCGCTCAGCACAGACAGCAGGACGGCATACGCGCCTATGCTGAAATGGCCCATCAGGAGCACCACTGTTCCGGTGACGATGAAGTTGCCCAGCGAAAGCGACAGAACGGCGAAGATGCTCTTGTATCTCGTCGAGAAGCCCTTCATTATTATGCCGGAGGTGCTCCACGAGAGCGCGGTGAGCGCGGAAATAGCTATCGGCAGCATCATGCGGATCTCCTCATGATTTCTTATAGCAATGACGCCGCTGGTTTATAAGCGTTAATGTGCCGTTTGAGCGGACCCAGTTGGTCACTCCCGGTCATTCAGCCATATGGAAAGATCATACATGATTGGCTTTATCATGTTAAGCTCTTTGGTAAGCGTAGTCTTGCTGGTGTCGATTATTACATGATAGCCTGATTTATCAGTGTAATCTGTGCCGCAAAGCTCTATGCCTGTCCTGCGCTCATCGGCCTCCCTCTTCCTAAGTATGCCTATTATCTCATCCGCAGGCTTGCCTGCGTACTCTTCGCGCTTTGCTACGCGCGCGGCGCGCACCTCTATAGGGGCAGTGATGAATATTTTCAGGCACTTGGTGCTGTCATAGAAGTCAGCGTACCTTGTGTCCAGAACGTAGCCCTGCTCCTCTACCAGGGACTTAAGGTTCATGTTCGCCGCCAGGTTCTCCTCATAGCTCCTGGCGCCCCAGTAATCGTGGAACGGCACTTCCCCATTCGGATATAGCTTTGCCCACTTGTCCCTCCAGAACTTGCCGACAGAGTACACAGGCATCGCAAAGTCCCATGAGAGCAGCTCCACGAAGGTGGTCTTCCCTGAGCCTGGAAGGCCCGAGACCACTACGCCAGGAACTGCCTTTTTCATGTTGAGCATATAACAGCCATTTTGTGCTGATAAGTGGCGGTATACAAATATTTATACATTCATGTTCGGCAAACAGACGGCAACACATAAAAATATGGCTCTGTATTGTATACATGGTGCACACGGCGCGCGCAGCGCACCGTGTCAAAGTGATGGTATGGCAGACATAAACGTGATACTGGTAGACACGGAGGACAACGAGCTTGGGGTGGAGGAAAAGCTGAAAGCGCATCAGAACGGCGGAAAGCTCCACAGGGCAATATCGGTGTTTGTTTTCAACAGCGAGGGGCAGACGATGATCCAGCGCAGGGCCATGTCGAAGTACCACTCTGCCGGACAGTGGGCCAACACGGTCTGCAGTCACCCGTACCCAGGCGAGAGCGTGCTCGCTTCGGCGCACAGGCGCCTTGGAGAGGAGATGGGCTTCGACTGCGAGGTCAGCGAAGCCTTCGTCTTTCCGTATAGGGCGGATGTGGGCCATGACCTCACCGAGAATGAGTACGACCATATATTCTTCGGTTTCTACGAAGGCGAACCCAAACCAAACAGTGAAGAGGTAATGGATTGGAAGTGGATCGGCCTCGAGGAGCTGGGCGCCGACATAAAAGCGAACCCGGAGAATTATGCGCCGTGGCTCAGGCTGATGATAAACAAGGTAATAGAAGAGAGGAAGAAGGCCGAATAGCTAACAGGCCTGTCTCATCATTTACAGCCCAGTGGGCCTCTTCTTCCTTCCCTCTATTGTAGTATGCCTGAACAGCTTTCGCTTTCTCCCATTTGGGCTGTCAGGGCTTCCTGACGAGCCTTATACCCTCGAAAGGCACCTTCTGAGTGAAGCCCAAGTGTATGTTGAACATACCGACGGCCTCAAGCAGCCTTGCGGCCTGCAGCTGCCCGGCGTCAACCACATTGAATCCGAGCTTCTCACCTATCTCCCGCACCGCGGCCTTCGCGTCATCATGGTCCGAGGCCATGAAGAGGTCAAGCTTCTCCCCGTTTGCGCTCCCCTCGCCCATGTGCTGCGCGAATACTGTGTTGAACGCCTTGACGACCTTCGCGTGCTTCAGCTCCTTCGACAGCTCCTCCGCTCCGGACGTCTTGAAGCCTATGTCCCATTCGCCGTTCTTGCCCATGACGTTCGTCACGTCGATGACGACCTTGTCCTTGAAGTTGTCCTTCCCTGCCGCGTGTATGGTCTCCTTCAGCGCAAGGTACGGCACTGCAAGAACTATTAGATCCGAATCCTTTGCCACCTCAGCCTGGCTGGTGACTCTCACGCCCTGCGGAAGGCCTGCCGACTGCGGGTTTCTTGAGCCGTACGTTACCTCGTAGCCCTTTGCCCTCAGAGCTTCGCCTATCGCCTTCCCGACATTGCCTGTCCCTATTATTCCAACTTTCATATACCCACCTGTTTGATAATTTGGAAGCCACGGCTTATATAATTTTTGAGCCGCAGTGTGTAGAAATTTGCATGTATTGCGCGTGCACGTTGTACATGCCACAATTATACGGTTTTTGAGCCATGTTTATCGGGTGAATGGAATGTTCGGGTTCAAGACATCGGTTGAGAAGAAACAGGGAGGGGCCGAAGGCGAGGAGGTGCAAAAGGCCAAGGAGGAGCATGCATCGCGCGACCCAGCAGCGCCGGACATAGTCCCGCGAACAAAGGAGGCTACTACACCAGATGAATTCCGCGCGCTCCTCGGGGGCAATAAGTCGATCAGCAACGTCGCGATATACAAAGGCGGGAAGGAAGAGAATATGGAGATCAGAACGACCGCGGCGATTGACCAGGGAGGCGTATCAAGGTTCAGCATAGAGGGTAAGGACGCAGAGGAGTTCGAACAGATAGCGAAAGACGCCGGCTTCGTGAGGCAGAACCCTGCCAGCATTACCAGCGTAATAATGATGCGCCGCAGGTAAGGCGCAGACCGATGCGGCGGCGGCGCAGCGCGCAGTCACTCCCTTACCTTCCTGTGCATGGTGTATGTGAACAGCATGATGGCGAACAGGCCGCCGCCTAGAAGGTGTATGAACCAGTACTGGTTGCCGTTTATGTACGCGAACACTATCACAGACATGCCGAGAAGCAGCGCTGAGTAGGCAAACACTAGTACCTCGAATATGTAGCTCTTCGACTTCCTGCGTTCTCTCAGCCTGTTTATCAGCTCAGAGTCGGTTATCTCGCTCACGAAGAATAGCAGCATGCAGAATGCCAGTACAGATGTGCCTATCGCAGGCATGCCGAACATGGTCCAGATGATTGCGGATGTCATGTACGATGCGATTACGCCGAATCCGAAAGCGTGATTGATGATCGAGTCGCGCTCCTTTATGTCGGCTACGTACCTGCTGTACGTCTCCACCAGGAAGAATACCGCAACTGGGAGCAGGTAGTTGAGCAGTATCCCGTGTGGAGGATAGTCCTCGAAGAATATGTTGAACGGTGAGGTCAGCCACATCGCCAGCCTGTTGCCGTTCAGAAATGGGAACAGATATGTGTACGCCGCGGTGAATAATGGTATGAGCGCGGCAACAAGGATTGTTATGTAAGGCGCATGTATCCTCGGATGCCGCTTCACGTGCCCGTTTGCGTTCATGGTGCCTCGCTTTACCTTCTCTCGCAAACCTTAAATGCATTGTGAGGCCGGGCCGCAGCGCAATAAACCATAATCACGATTGTTTTAAAAATCTTGGCACGCCATTGTGTCTGATACCATGGCTAGGGAAGCAGGCATGCTGAGGAAGTCGGTCGCTGAGCTCATAGGCACGTACATGTTCGTGTTCTTCGGCCCAGGAAGCATTGTTGCGTTCATTGCGGCGTTCAACACCATACTGGCGCCTTCCACGCTGTTCTTCACTGCGGCCACATTCGGCCTCGGCATATCGATAGCTATAATCATGATAGCCAACATATCGGGTGGCCATGTGAATCCGGCGGTGACCATAGCGCTCTTCTTTGCAGGAAAGTTCGAAGGCAGGCTCGTGATACCGTACATAGTGGCCCAGCTAGCAGGAGCGGTCCTTGCGTCAGGCACAGTGGGCCTGCTCTTCGGCTACGGTGTAGCCGACAAGGTGCTTTTCGGCGCGACAATACCCGGAACTGTCGGGCCTGCCGCAGCATTCCTCGGCGAATTCATAATGACGTTCTTCTTCC
>JAKBHG010000071.1 GCA_021836925.1 Microcaldota archaeon
TTCTTTTAATCGGTATTGATCCTCGCTCGCGTGTTTATGCGCTCGGTATGGCCAACGCCCCTATTGACCCCTCGTATTTTTATATAGCCTGATATGGCAACCCTCGTTCTGGATCAGTCTAATTTTGATCTGCGCGTTAGTGGGGATACCCTTGAATTGTATCAAGAGGAGACGCGCCGAGGATCTCTCCCTATAAAGCTTTTGGAGCGCGTTGTCCTACAAGGTGACATGTCCTTGACTGTTGGGGTCTTGACGCGGCGTGCCGAAGAGGGAGTTCCCATCATGATGCTCTCCAAGCGGCATAGTCGCCGCTTGGCGCTTGTTCTGGGGCCAGCTCATAACAATGCAGCAATTCGGCTCGCGCAAAGTCAGCGAGTCTTTGATGCCGATTGGTGCGCGGCCTGGGCACGTCGACAGGTACTAAGGAAGACACGGGCCCAGGCTCGCCTCTTAGGTGGGGCCCTAAAGGCACGTCCAGATTGCCGTAAGCCTTTGTATGATGCCTCTAACAGTCTCGAGCAAGGGCTTGCTCGCCTGTATGACTACAGCGAAACATTGAGAATGGATGCGATTCGCGGTATAGAAGGCGCGATGGCGCGGGCCTACTTTCAGGGGCTGATGGCTCTTTTTCCACCGAGCCTTGAGTTTACGGGACGTAATCGTCGGCCGCCACGAGATCCTGTTAATGCCTGCCTCTCCTTGGCTTACACAATGACCCACTTTGAGGCCGTTCGCGCTGCTCATGCGGCGGGCCTCGACCCTTTGCTTGGATTTTATCATCGCCCTACCTTTGGCCGGGAGTCCTTGGCATCCGATCTTATAGAACCCTTCCGCCCCCGCGTCGATGAGTGGGTCTGGGTTGTATTTCGGGAGCGGATGTTGCGGGTTGAGCACTTTGGTCACGATAAGGAGGCCTGCCTTCTGGGTAAGGCCGGTCGCGCCATCTTCTATCAGGGCTTCGATTCATTTGTTCGCCCCCTCCGACGTGCGCTTCGGCGGCAGTGCCAAGTTTTAGCCGCACACCTTAAGCGCCAAGGCGAACCTTATCTCATGACTGAGGAAGATGAGGGGGTCTTATGAGGAGTCTTCCTTATGGCAAGAGGCGCGTAACTCAAGTAGACGGCCTCCGTTGCAGCGTAGGATGCTCGTATCGTCTGCCTCTTTACCTCTACGGTCGGGTGACAACACGAGTGGCCGCGGATTCGAAGTCCCTCGTCGTTAGGCGCGCCTCCCACGCCGTTATGCGGTATCCCTCAGCCCGCATAAGCCGCGTAGTGGCTGGTTCGCGCGTACAGTGGGACGCGGCTGCCCTGGCTCTTTGTGGTTCCTCCAGTATTGCCATCGTCTTTTTAGGGGCCTATGGACGCCCGTCTGCTTACTTTCGCCCGGTGCAACTTCAGCATTCGCCACTTGATCAGGTTCTTTACGAGTTTGTCCGTCAAGAAAGATGGCCGGAGCACTACGCAAACTGGTTGCGTGCGGAGCGGATGCGGGTCCTCGAATCCTGGCGCGCGGACACATTAACCGCCGGCCATAATGTGCAAGAAAGTATGTTTCAAATGTTTTTGCGGAAGCACGTTTACCGTAATGAAGACCCGATGCTTGGGGTAGCTGGCGAAGCCCTTTTTCAGAGCGCTCTTTCTGCCTATGCGCTGGAGCAATCGCAGAATGCCGGGGTCGCAACGCATTATATTGGCGATGGCGGACGTCCCCTTAACCTTGTATCCGATATTACCGAACTCCTTACCCTAGTCTTATTTCTTCAAATTCATGGAATTGGAGACGCACTGGATGGCGAAGAAGCCGCCCTACTTTGGGCTTTACATACCTTCGGTAGTACCCTTTCAAGTTATTGTACGGCGATGTTCGGGCGCCTTCACAGACGATTAAGAGAGCAGGCCGAAGAATGGCGATAAATGAAGCACGCGCCTGGCTAATCGGCTACGATATTGCTGAGCCCAAGCGGCTGAAGAAAATACATGAATATCTAAAGAAAATTGCTATTCCTGTCCAGTATTCTTTGTTCTTTACCGAGTCGTCCGCTCGCGACATTGACAAACTATCCAAAGTCCTCGCTGCCGCTATTAACCCTAAGCACGATGATATTCGGATTTATCTCCTACCGTTGCACACCGACATTGTCTATTATGGTAAACGCATACTCCCCGAGGGTCTTCTGTTGCTAGAAGCAAACCCTAACTTGGCATCGTGGAGCCTGTTAAGGAAATAAAGGTGGGCGTTTGGGCAAATCAGGTAATTTTCTTCTCATAAAGAATCTTGTCAATGCCCGCCGTAATGTACTGACTAACATGAGGAATAAGAACCTGGCAGTTTTATACGAGACCTGATGAAGAAGGGATTACGACACATATGTCCAGTTCATGCACCAATCATTCGGTTTTATACGAGACCTGATGAAGAAGGGATTACGACGATGATGATCATGGTAGTAGCTCCGTTGGTTGGGTTTTATACGAGACCTGATGAAGAAGGGATTACGACACTCCATCCCCATCTTTGCGCCCGTGCATGGCGTTTTATACGAGACCTGATGAAGAAGGGATTACGACGCATCCACTATCACGTCATCTAGCCAGTTGTGTTTTATACGAGACCTGATGAAGAAGGGATTACGACTCAGATTCAAAATCATATTGCCTCCTTTTAGGTTTTATACGAGACCTGATGAAGAAGGGATTACGACCTGAATATTCTCGATACCCGCCGCCGCCAGCGGTTTTATACGAGACCTGATGAAGAAGGGATTACGACCATATACCGCGTTTTACCCAGCGGCAGTGCATTGTTTTATACGAGACCTGATGAAGAAGGGATTACGACCGAACGTACCGCTTTCCTGCTTCTACTTTGAGTTTTATACGAGACCTGATGAAGAAGGGATTACGACGCTTCCTGTCGCGCTATTGTGTAAGCGTCCTTCAGTTTTATACGAGACCTGATGAAGAAGGGATTACGACAGCATATGAAATACCAGTAGCTGCTCTAGCAGAAAGTTTTATACGAGACCTGATGAAGAAGGGATTACGACTCAGCGAGCGTGTGCACCGCCTGCAGTTCCTGGGTTTTATACGAGACCTGATGAAGAAGGGATTACGACGGCAATTTTCATTCATAAGTGGGCGTCGGTTGTGTTTTATACGAGACCTGATGAAGAAGGGATTACGACCATAAAGCACGCGAATACCCCGCTTCAATTATTGT
>JAKBHG010000072.1 GCA_021836925.1 Microcaldota archaeon
GTCGACTGCGGCGATGCGGAGTATGCCTGTATCTTCTTGAGAGCGCTTGCAAGAGCTGCCGGATCCCTTATCATCCTGGCGCCGTTTGCATCTGCCATATACTCCCTTCTCCTGGAGATCGCAAGCCTTATCAGAAGCGCGAATATGGGGGCGAGTATGCCTATCGCGAAAGCTGCAAGCATCAGGTAGCCGCCGTTCCTTCCTCGCCCTCCGCCGAACCACAGTATGTTGCGGAGGAAGATCGAGATCAGGCCGATGGCCCCTGCAAAGACCACGGCAATCATCATGAACTGTATGTCGTTGTTGTAGACGTGTGACATCTCGTGCGCTATGACCCCGGTCAGCTCCTCCCTTGACATCATACTGAGGAGACCGCTGGTCACAGCGATCGATGACGCCTTCTTGTTCTTACCGGTGGCGAACGCGTTTGGGTTAGGATCGTTTATTATGTAGACCTTTGGCACGGGTATCTCGGCCGCTGCAGCAAGGCCCTCGACTATTGAGTAGAGGTTCGCGTACTTCAACTTGTCAGCCGGCTGCGCCCCGGAGAACCTCAGCACGGCCTTGTCCCCGTAGAAGTAGACGAACGTCGCATATAGGATTACGACTATGGAGCCGAGAAAGAGCCCGAAGAGAAGCCCGCCCGGGGCAAGGAGCCACGTCGCAAGAAGGATAACAGAGAGGAAGAATAGGCCGAAGAGCAGCATGAGGACTACCGATCGAACCCTGTTCCTGGCTATCTCGTCAAAGAAACTTGCCATTCCGTCACGTCTTGAGCATCATTGCTGCGGCTTCTTTGCCTGCGGCTGGTCCGGAGCTGCAGGCGAATTGACATCATCGAAGTTGACCTTGACCGGCTGCTGCGCCTCCTCCGGCGCCTGGAAGAAGTCGGCCTTCTTGAAGCTGAACATGCTTGCGAATATCATGCCTGGAAATTGCTGCACGGCATTGTTGAAGTCAAGGACATAGTCGTTGTACGACGTCCTGACGAATGCGATCTTGTCCTCGGTGTTGGTGAGCTGGTCCTGGAGGTTCAGGAAGTTCTGGTTTGCTTTGAGGTCCGGGTAGTTCTCCGCAACAGCAAAGATAGACTTGAGGGCCTGGCTTATCTGGTTGTTTGCGGCTGCCTTGTCCTGTACCGATCCCGAGACTATCTGGCTCCTGAGGCCCGTGATCGTTGTCAGCACGCTCTTCTCGTACTTCATGTACCCCTTGCACGTATCAACAAGGTTGGGTATCAGGTCGTACCTCCTCTTGAGCTGCACGTCTATCTGCGCCCATGCGTCCTGCACCCTATTGCGCTTGGTCACTAGCCCGTTGAAGCCGAGTATGAAGAAAAGGGCAATGATTATGATAACGATCACTATGCCCCCTATCAAAAGAAGTGCCATTCGTATCACTCATTTAGCGCATTTAAGATTAAAAAAGCTTTCTGTAACCCGTAACGCTGTAACGCCGAACCGGACGCCGAGGACATATGCCTTTTATACCTTATCATGGATATCTCTGCAGACCAGATCTGCAACGGCTGATAGAATGGCATCAACCCCGCGTGGCCACAGGATCATAACCCTCAGCCCCTACGCGTACATACTGATAGCCATGATAGTAGCCGCGCTCTACATAGCCCTCTCGTACATGAACATAATCCCGGAAGGCTACCTCTATCAGAATCCGGCAGCGATACAGACCAACCTAATAAACTCTGCAGCAGTCATAGTCTTCGGAGTGCTTGTCATAGAGGCTCTTGGAAAGGCGATATACTACTACATGGTAAAGGGGGTGAACAGCGCCGAAGCGAGAACGCTCTCGCAGCTCTTCAGGGTGATCGCATACTCGCTTCTGATACTCACGGTGCTCACGATACTCATAGGAGTGCAGAACATAAGCGGAATACTGGTCGGCGCAGGCTTCCTTGGCATAGTTGTTGGTCTTGCTGCGCAGTCCACGATCTCGAACCTCATATCAGGGATATACCTTCTAGCGAGCAAGACCCTGGAGCCCGGAGACTACGTGAACATACACACATGGCAGTACACGATGCAGCCGCAGACCTACCCGCATGACAAGTTCATACCGGGTTTCGCTGGAACCATAGAGAGCATAGGCGTGCTCTACACGAAGGTGATACACGAGGAGGGAGTCCCGCTCTACATACCTAACAGCATAGTCTCGCAGGCACTCGTACTGAACTACCACAGGGCGAAGGAGCACAAGATAAAGCTCCAGTTCGACCTAAGCGTCGCTGTGCCCTTCGCAAAGGCGGAGAAGGCGATAGACGCTGTGATGAAGAGGCACAAGATAACGGGTTACGCAACAACGATAGACTATCTCCACACGAATCTGTATGTAATCTCGGTAAGGTTCGACGTGGTCGACCTCAATGTAAGGAGGCTGAAGTCTGAGATTTTCGAGAGGATACTTAATGACATGGATGGCGTGGTGCCGAAGGGCCGCGGCAGGCTGGTTCCTGAGAGTCAGGAACAGAAGCCTTCAAGGCCGGGAGGGTAGCAGAGATGGCCATAGGCCCTTCAGCTCAGCCCAATCACTGCCGTGCCTATCGCTATAACAAGTATGCCTGCCCACCTCAGCGGCGAGACAGGCTCGCCGAGGAAGGAGAAGGCGAATATGCTGGCGAAGATGTAGCTAAGGCCACCGAAGCTGTAGGCCCAGCTGAGGCTCCTCCTGCTGAGAGTGTAGAAGTACGCAAGCGTTGATACGCCGTAGAGGACCAGGCCCGCAACCAGATATGCAACGAGATACAACCCGCTGCTGCTGAGGCCGGCCTTGAAGAGCAGCTGTCCGGCTCCCCCTAGCAGCGTGCTGAAGACGAGTATGAGCGCGAAGAAGAGCTTTGAGTCCTTGTCCAAGCCATCACTAGTAGGTTATTGCAACTATGGCTATCCCTATTATCACGAGGGCAACGCCTGTCGCGCGGTGCAGGCTCACCATCTCCCCGAGCTTGAACTTGGAGATGAGGAGCACGAAGACGAAGACGCTCGCGAACGTGGTCTCGTACGAGACGGACGTCAAGTCGGTGCTGGCGAAGGTGGGCCTGGGCGAGGCCGACGCGGGCATCGTCTACACGACGGACGCCGCGACCAGGGCG
>JAKBHG010000073.1 GCA_021836925.1 Microcaldota archaeon
ATTGCTATTACTACTGCTGCTTCCATACCTGTTATTGTTGCTGTTCCTATACTTGTTATAGCTATTACTGTTGCTCCCATACCTTCTATCACTGCTGTTCTCATACCTGTTATTACTATTGCTGCTGCTGTTGCTGCTTCCATACTTGTTATTACTGTTACCGCTGCTGTTCTCATACCTGTTATCGCTGCGCCTTTCGAAAGGCTTGTTAGGTCTCTTGTCGAACTTGTTGAATCTGTCCGGCTTACTGAATTTATTAAATTGGCCAGGTCTGTTCGGCCTGTCGAACCTGTTGCCGCGGTCGAACTGTTGCCTGCCATACCTTTCCGACCTCTCGGGCCTCTCAGGCCTCTCTGGCTTGTCAGGGGTACTCTCCTTCATGCGTTCTATGCTCTTGTCGAGCGATTCCTTCAATTCCTTCGCTATGAAGTTCTTCGTGTAGTAGTCGGCCTTGAGTGCGATGCTGAGCTTCGCGGCGTACATCCTTGCCATCTTGCCCTTGACGGACTTCTTAGCCGCGTTTATGACAGGCAGTTTGAACAGTATGCCGTACTTCGGAGGCTTGCTGCCGTACTTTATGTGCTTGAAAAGAGCCTTTTCCGCACCTAGAAGCTGTATGGTGCTTGCAGGCATCGTCGCTAGCCTCTCCATGGAACCGGCCTTGCTGAGGAGCTCTGCTGCTATCTTCTCATCCGTCAGGTATGAGGTGTTGGGCAGCACCCTCTTTGATGCCGCTGTTATGTAAGATTCAACGACCTCCATCGCCGACTGCATCCTGTACGCCATCTCCGCGAATCCAGAGAGCGCCGACCTCTCTTCGCCGTCCAGCTTCCTACCCATTGCGCTGTTGAGCTTCGATAGGATGCTTTCCGCCTTCTTCTCGTCGTTCAGCACAGATATCAGCTGCTCTTTCGTGGGGTTCTGGTTCTCGGCCATGAGCATGGCCAGGCCTATGAATGTCTGCGGATTGCTGATCTTTATCTCAGGGTAGTATATCCCGTACCATTCGCTGAGCCTCTCGTATGCTAGGTTGTATGACTTCGATGTCTCTATGTAGGCGTTAATAGACTGTATAAGCGCGAATTCCTCTGACGAGTATGCCTCCTTTATTTCGCTCTTAGCCTTAGCTATAGCCTTTTCCCTCAGTTCCTCAAAAGGATCAGCCAAAATATTCACCGTTTCGCCGGCGGGCACGCGTTTCATGCGCGGCACCACCTATGCTAATATTCACACATTACGTTCTTTAATATTTGTGCACACCTATTTATTACGGATTGCTTAATCCTGTCCTCAAAAGGTATGGTAGAATGCAGAAGCAGAACATTGACGCGCTAGTCAACCTCGCGATAAGAAGGAATCTAGTCATACCATCGTTCAGCGCATACGGCGAGATGAGCGGTTTCTACGACCTGGGTCCGGAAGGCACGAGGATAAGGAACAACATTATCAACGCGTGGAGGCGTTACTTCATAGACGGGATGGGCAATGCCGAAATAGACACTACTGTAATAGGCCCGGAAAAGGTGTTCGAGGCCAGCGGCCATCTCGAGAAGTTCTTTGACTTTCTCACGTACTGCAAGGACTGCAAGACGAGCTATAGGGTAGACAAGGTTCTGGAGGAGTACTTCGCGTCGAAGGACGACACGAATTCGATAGACAGGCTGAAGAGCGCAACGGCCAAGGATCTCGACAATATGGTGAAGGAGAATAAGATAAACTGCGACAAGTGCGGCGGCGAGCTCGGCCCTTCTGAACCGTTCAACCTGATGCTCCAGACTGGAATAGGGCCGAAGGGCGCGATAAGGGGATATCTCAGGCCTGAGACTGCGCAGAGCATATTCCTCGACTTCAAGAAGATATTCTCCGCAGGCGGCATGAAACTGCCGATAGGAATAGGCACGGTGGGCAAGGCGTTCAGGAATGAGATATCACCCAGAAGGATGCTTATAAGGCTCAGGGAGTTCTCGCAGATGGAGTTGGAGTACTTCTTCGACGCAGACGCAAGCGAGATAGTGATAGACGGCAGGAAGGTCGAGGACAGCGAGTTCATGGATGTGGGCATAAACCTGCTCACCAGAGAGGACCAGCTAAAGGGTAGGAGCATGAAGAATGTTCCGATAAAGGAGGCCATTGAAGTGGGTGCAATACCGAACAGGATGTTCGCCTATCTTGTGTTCAAGTACCTGGGTTTTGTAAGATCCCTCGGATTCAAGGACGAGGCGATAAGGTTCAGGCAGGCGCTGCCTGAAGAGCTACCGCACTACTCGAAAGGCAATATAGACGCCGAGGTAAGCATAGACAACAGGTTCGAGGAGATAACTGGGATAGCGTACAGGACGGACTTCGACCTATCGAACCATCAGAAGTATTCAGGCATGGACATGTCGGTCAGCGTAGACGGCAGGAAGGTCATGCCGCATGTCGTGGAGATAAGCATTGGCATAGAGAGGGCTTTCTGGACACTGCTGTTCAACTCGCACTTCTTCGACCAGGAGCGTGGATGGGATGTCATGCTGCTCAACAAGGGGATAGCGCCGTACGATTACGCGGTATTCCCGCTGCAGAAGGACGATAAGCTGATGGCGCTAGCGAAGAGCATAATCGACGACCTGAAGTCGAAGGGAATAAGCGCGTACTACTCTAACACGGGCAGCATAGGGAAGAGGTACGCGAGAGCAGACGAAGTCGGCGTAAGGGGAGCGCTTACCATCGACTACCAGAGCCTTGAGGACGGCACCGTAACCGTGCGAAGCGTCGGGGACGCGAAGCAGGTAAGGAAGAAAGTGGAGGAAATATCATGACGGAAAGGGGCGGCAGGCCGTTCAGGACAAGAGTTCGCTGCTTCAACATGAAAGAGACGTTCGACAGCGCCCAACCCCTGACCTTCCACGCGGACCTGCACGATGGAAAAAGGCTCGTCTACTTCGAAGGCAAAGAGGGATATGAGGTTGTGCATGACGGCAGCGTCGACAACGGAAGCATACTGCTCGAAAACCCAAATGCCGCGAAGATAAAGAAGATGACAGGCAGGCTGAGGCTTGGCGACGACCTTGAAAGGATATATGAGGGTATTAACACGGACAGCTTCATCGG
>JAKBHG010000010.1 GCA_021836925.1 Microcaldota archaeon
TACAATGCTGACGAAATATACATGATACTGAAGGACAGGGTCTCGAAGGGGTTCAAGGAGAATGTAATCGCAGACGAACTGCTGCACATTATCGCGTCAAAGGCGTACAAAGAGGGCGGTGATGCGAGGTTTTCGCTGAAGATACTGACCAAGTCTGGTGAGATGGCAGAGGAGCGCGGCCAGGACAAGATAACTCAGAAGGAAGCTGATGACGCGATAAGGCTTTCTGAGAACGATATAGTCTACGACGTCATAGCGACGCTGCCTGAGCACCAGAAGCTCGTGCTGTATGCGATAGCGCAACTCACGCAGAGCGGTGGAACCTACAAGAAGCTCGTCAACGGCGTGGACACCTACATATTCAGCGGCGAGATTTACAACAGGTACAGGGGCATATCCGCAGGGCTGCACAAGAGCCCGAAGAGCGAGAGGTGGTACAGGAAATACCTCTCTGAACTGGTAATGCAGGGCATAATAGACTCATTCGACTCGAGCCATGGCATAAGGGGGCATACCAAGCTCATAAAGCTCAGGTATCCGCCGTCGAAGACCAAGGAGGCGCTCGACAGGGAGCTCTTCGGCATCAATGGCGATAAGCAGGAGAAACCAGATGAAGAGGAAGGGGAAGGCCCCGATAAAGAGGAAGAGCGGGCGGAATGAGCGAGCATTACGTTTTCCCAACAATCAACAACACAGGAAGGTGTGTCATTGGATTCCTACGACATAGTACTGGACTCATGCGAAACCGATAGCGGCTTCGCAGGCATGATAGGGTTCAAGCAGCTCGGTGTCGTAGGCAGGGGCATAGGTATGATAGATGCGGACAGGCTGCACAACATCGACAGCGTGCAGAAGAGGTCGATCGCATTCGGTTCCGACGCAGGAAAGCTTTCTGCCCTCGTGAGGAAAGGCGTCGCCGCAGTCCATGTAAGCGAATTCAGGATTGACAGGAAGCTGATTGAGGATATAGCAGCAAACGACTGCGTGCTTTGCATAAGCACGAAGGAGATAACCAACACATACGGAGCGAAGCGGGCGCGCATGCTCTACAAGGCGTCCAGGCTGTTCAGGCTCGCGAAGAAGAGGAAGATAAGGGTAGCGTTCGCGACCATGGCCTCGTCGTTAAACGAGATGCTGTCGAAGATACAGCTCATTGAGATAGCGAAGCTGATTGGCGCGGACGAGCAGTACGCGCGATACAGCATAGGGGAGATAAACGGATATCTGGTGAATGGGGATGATTAAGGAGAAGAGGCATTACCTGCTGGTGGAATGCACGGCAGACACCGCGGCGGCGCAGGACTTCGGCCGCGAGCTGCAGAACGAGCTGCTCCGCTGCATAGGGGAGATACAGTTCCATGTCGTGAATCCGAAATTCGAGAGGAGTGAGGGCAGCAACAGGTTCATAATAAGCGGCACTGTAGAGGGAATGGGCAGCCTGATTGTGGCGCTGTCCATGATAAAACGGATCGGGGGCAACAGCATTGCGATGTTCACCCTGAAGAGGTCGGGAACCGTGACTGCGCTGATGGGCGGCGCCAGGGCCGCTGACTAAAAAGGTAATTTTTATGAAATCGAAAGATGCAGGGATAAAGGTCTCGGCAGGAGTGGTTCTGGTGTTGAAACCCGCTCATGGTTCGGAGCCGAAGGTCGTGCTTATTAAGCAGAACAACAGCCATTACGGGAGGCCTGCAGGTTACGGCGAGGTCATAGACATAGGGCCGAAAGGGGGCGTGGAGAATGGTGAATCGGAACCGGAGACTGCGCTCAGGGAAGCCGCGGAGGAGGTGGGCCTGACCGGACTGAGCCTTGACAAATCGTTCAAGACCGAGGTGAAGTTCGAGTTCGACCAGCCGACCGGGAACGGCGCGCCGATGCACATCAGGAAGAAGGTCGTGTACTACCTTGCATACATAACCGAAGAAGAGGCAGGGCGCATAAGGCTGTCTGAAGAGCACGAGTCGTTCGAGATCCTCCCTATAAGCAGTGCGGTGAGGAGGATAGAGGCGAGCGCAAAGACAAAAATGGACGTCCTTAATAAGATCAGGTTTTATGTTGCCAAGACTGCAGGGCCAGGCTAGAGAGCAGGAAGGCACAATCGGTAGATAGCCCGGATCGAACTTATTTTGTTTCTTTGTTTCGGCAGTCAGGACTACTTCTCGCGCCAGCCCGACATGCGCATTGCTATGGTGAAGTAAACGAGCGTCTCGATGACGAGCACCGGCAGCGCATACCAAGGCATGGCCTCAAGGCCGAATAGCCCCTGGCTGAGCATCGCGGCAGGTGTTACAGGCGATATCATGAGAAGGTATAGCGCCCACTTTGGCAGTATGACGTATGGATAGAAGGTTGGCGGCACCATCGTCAGCACCACGCTCACTATCGATATTATCCCCCAGAGGTTGCGGACATGCTTTATGAAGCTCGTTATCACTACCGCAACCGACATCGCTGCGACGAGCAGCAGAAGCATCACCCCGACGAACGCAAGGAATGGCAGCACCGAGAATATCCCAAGATACGCGGCTATCAGACCGTATATCAGCAGGCCGGGCAGGGCCGTCGCGAGATAGCTGAACGTCAGTCCGAAAGAGTAGTCGAATGGGGTCAGGCTCGTTGCCACGAAGAGGTCCTGTATCCTTAGCTGTATGCGTTGGAATGCGGCATCGGAGCTGCCGTATATTGCGTTGGTTGCGATTATCGAGAGGAAGCCGCCGATCACTGCGAAGTCTATCAGCCTGCCGGCCGAGAATATTGTTACCAAAAACAGGAACACCAACGGATATATTATCGAGGATATTACGTAGGACATCCCTCTCGGTATGGCATTTATGCCGTAGTACCACGTGAACGCCCCTATGAACCTAAGATTCAAGCTCCACACCCCTTATAACGAAAAGGTCCTCGAGTGTTATCGGCTTTATCGTGTAGCCCTTGCTCACGTAGCCTTCCGCCTCGCGACGCTTCACATATTTTATTTTCATGTTGCCAACGGTGTACCTGCTCTTCACTCCAGGGCTCTGCGTCTCGACCCTCACCATGCCCCTGAACCTGCCAAGCATGCCGTTCACTGTGCCGAAGCCTATGCACTTGCCCCCATCGACCATTGCTATCTCTTCGGAGAGCTCCTGCGCCTCGTCCATGTAGTGAGTGGTGAGAACCACAGTGCCCTCCAGCATGCGCATTGCACCCCATACCTCAAGCCTGGATAGTGGGTCGAGGCCAGTTGTCGGCTCGTCGAGGAACACAACGTCGGCGTTGGCCGCGAGGGCCATGGCCACGAATATTTTGTGCTTCATGCCTCCTGAGAGCATGTCTGAAGGGGTGTTCCTTGCATCCCACATCTCAAGCGCGCGGAGAGCGTTCTCTGCGTCCCTTGAGGCATTGCCCAGGGTTGCGCCCCTCGCAAGAAGGTATGTCTTGAGGTGTTCCATCGGCGTCAGGAAGCCCATCGGGCTTGCTTCCTGGGGTATGCTGACGAGTTTCTTCCTGATGGCTTTGGTGTCTTTCACTACGTCAAGACCGTCTATCGTCGCCGTACCAGAAGTCGGCAGCAGCTGCGTCGAGAGTATGCGCATCAGTGTCGTCTTGCCTGCGCCGTTCCTGCCTATGACGGTTGTCATTCGCTTTCCAAGCCTCAGGTTCACCCCCTTGAGCGCGAACGTGCCGTCGTGATAGCGTTTCTTCAGGCTCTTGGTCTCAATCATGATATGTACCTGGGTCGCCCTTGCCCATTCATAAATCTGCCCGCGAGCATTATTATTCCTTTGCGGGAGTTAGGGGAACCATGAGTGTGGGATAATATGATGGGAGTACTGGCTACCCTTGCGGCGATTGCCGCACTCTCATGGAATTCCTATGTGTGCCATGCTCACACGTACGACGAGTTGACGCTCATGCTCAGAAGGTCCCATACCGTGTTGCCCTCCTCGTCCTTCATGCCCAGGATGCGCCCCGGCAGGGCCGAAAGCTGCATCTTGGCTTCAGTGGCCCCGCGCCTGGCTATTATGTGCGCTATTGAGGAGCCGTTCCTGCGCACCCTTATGCGCGCAATGGAGGGGTTGGAAGCCGCCGCTGTCGCCACCTCCTGGTCCGATTCCACCAAGTCTAGGAGCGCCTTCTCTGGATCTGCCGCCAACGTCGCGTAGGACTGGTTGTCGACGTGGCTGCGCAGGAAGCCGGCTATCAACTCTGACATCTTTCTGCTTGATTTCGTTTCCCCATTCTTACCACCGCTCCAAATTCTCTGGCACGCTTAAAAATGCTAACCGGTCAATACTTGTATCTGGCTAAACACCCCCTAAGGAAAGCTTAAAAATTAGGTTGGAAGTAAATAATTATGGCTTGTTTTTATTGGCCTAGACCCATGACGCACAGCGCTGAAGGGCAGGAATTTACGACGTAAAACAGAAAAAGATCAGGGAAAACATCATAAGAATAGGTGGATATGGATGATAGGTATACGTGCTCCGGATTTCGAGGCGATGGCGTACAGGGAAAACGACTTCGGGAAGGTCAGGCTTGCCGACTACAAGGGCAAGTGGGTTGTGCTTTTCTTCTATCCTGCGGACTTCACCTTCGTGTGCCCCACCGAGCTGGAGGGCTTCGCGAAGGATTACAAGGAGTTCCAGGGCAAGAACGCGGAGATACTGGCGGTTAGCCGTGATACTGAGTACGTCCATAAGGCGTGGCTCGAGACCGATCCAAGGCTGAAAGGCATAAAGTACCCGATGATAGCCGATAGGAAGGGAGAGATAGCCACGAAGTACGGCGTGCTTAACGAGGCCTCTGGCAACGCTATGAGGGGCCTGTTCATAATAGACCCGGACGGCATCATAAAGTACATGGTCGTAACTGACGACAACGTTGGCAGAAGCACCGAGGAGACTCTCAGGGTGCTGCTTGCGCTCCAATCAGGAGGGCTTTGTCCAGTCAACTGGAAGCCAGGGGAGGAAACCCTCAAGATCAAGAAGTGAGAGGAACGGAGGAGATAGTCTTTGCTGCCATTTTATCCCTATCTCCCCCCTCCCCAAATGCATGCAAAACATTATAAAGGTGCATAAGAAATTAAACTATAATTCGATTCTTACGGTATAAAATCGCGTTTATCACATGGTGAAATGAATGTATCCGAACGTACAGGCATATGACAGAGGCATGATGTTCAGCCCGGACGGGCAGCTTTTCCAGGTGGAGTACGCCAAGGCTGCTGTCAGGAAGGGAGCTACGGCAGTAGGCATAATAGCGAAGGATGCGATAGTGCTCGCCGCGCACAAGAACATAACAGAGCCGCTCGTCGTGCCTGAGACCTTCCAGAAGATATTCAGGGTCGACTCGCACATAGGTTCTACTTACAGCGGGATAGTCTCGGACGGCCTACATCTCATAGGCAGCATGCGAAACAAGACTCAGACGCACAGGATGGTCTACAGCGAGACAGAATCGGTAGAGACGCTCGCGAGGGAAATATCGGATGACATGCAGGTAGCAACGCAGTATGGGGGCGTTAGGCCTTATGCGGTATCGCTGCTCATAGGCGGAATAAACGCCTCTCCGATGCTCTTCGAGGTAGACCCCTCTGCAACCCCGATGGGTTACAAGGCGGATGCGATAGGCATGGGGAAGAAGATAGCAGGCGAGGTGCTCGCTGGCGGCTACAAGGACAACATGAGCATAGACAATGCGGTGAGCCTTGGTATAGAAGCAATAAAGAAGAGCGCCGAGTCCAAGATAAAGGAGAATAATCTTGATGTTTCAATAATAACAAGGAGCAACGGGTTTGAGGTGTTCAACCCAGAGAAGATAGCCACATATCTCTGATTCTGCCTCCTTTTAGCATGTGATGTGATGTCAAAGGTCGTTATTGCAAAATACAGCCGCGGAAACGACGATTTTGAGATACTTGTCGACGCCGATATGGCGTACGAATACATAACCGGCACGCGCAGCGATCCGCTCAGCGTCCTCGAAACAGAGGGGGTATTCAGGGACGCGAAGAAGGGCGAGGAGCAGAGCGACAGCAAGATATCCGCTGCGTTCGGCACGACAGACTTGGCAAAAATCGTCGACATAATACTTAAGAAGGGGCACGTGCCCATAACATCGGAGCAGCAGAAGAAACTGGCAGAGGAAAAGAAGAAGCAGGTAATAGAGATAATATCCAAGAACTCGATAGACCCAAGGACTAACACGCCGAATCCGCCGATGAGGGTAGCTAACGCGATAGAGCAGGCGAAAATATACATCGACCCGATGAGGAGCGCAAGCGACCAGATAGATGAGATAGTCAAAAAGCTCAGCGTCATATTGCCGATAAAGTTCGCAAATGTGAGCATGGATGTGATAGTGCCGCCGGAATACGCGAACAGGTGCTTCGGTATGCTGAAGCACTACAACATAAAGGCGGAGAAATGGCTCTCCGACGGCTCGCTTCAGGCCAGCCTAGAGTTTCCGGCAGGGCTAAGGGACGAGTTCTTCGACAAGATAAACGGCCTGACGCAGGGAAAGGCACAGGTAAAGATAACGAGTTGAGGAAAGAGAGGTAAGAAAGGAAAACGATAGTGTAGTGATGTTATGAGAGGAATAATTTTTCCAGGACAAAGCGTTGAAAGAACCGCGAGCAGGGATGGCACATACGTGGAAAACGGCAAGGTCTACTCGAAGGTAGTTGGCCTCTATGACGAAGGCACGGGGAGCATAATATCCCTCGAGGGCACTTGGAAGCCCAGGATGGGGGAGAAGGTGGTAGGCGTCGTGTCTGAGATAGGCAGGAAGGACACCTACAAGGTAAGCCTTTCCGGCAACGCGGAAGGCATAATAATTTCAGGTAGATATGAAAGGTTCAGGTTCAGAGTAGGGGACGTGATAGAGGCTTCGGTCGCAAGGGTTGAGGGCCAGGGCAGCGTCGTGCTTGAGAGGCCGAGGCCGTTGGGCCAGGGCCTGATAATCGAGATAAAGCCGATGAAGATCCCGAGAGTGATAGGGAAGGGCAACACCATGATAGACCAGATTGCGAACCTGACGAAGTGCAAGATATCCGTCGGCATGAATGGCATGGTATGGCTCAGCGACGGAAACCTGCAGCTGGCAATTGACGCGCTTAGGAAGATAGAGATGGAGGCCCATACGTCGGGCCTCACTGAGAGGATAAAAAAAATGTTGAACGGTGAGTAATTTGGCATCATTAAAGAACAGACCAGAACTGCTGAAGAATGGAAAGAGGCTTGACGGAAGAGATCTCATAGAGCTGAGGACGCCAATAAAGCTGACGGCCGGCGTAGTAAAGAATGCGGACGGGTCAGCGTACTTGGAATGGGGCAACAACCGCGTAATAGCCGCAGTGTACGGGCCGACGGAGGCCAAGCCGAAGCACACAGCCGACCCGACGAAGGCGGTGATAAAGTGCAGGTATGAGATGGCGCCTTTCTCCGGGCTGTCGGACCACGGCAGGACTGGACCGAACAGGCGCGCGACGGAGATATCGAAGGTCACCAGAGAGGCGTTCGAGAACGTCGTGCTTCTCAACGAGTTCCCTGGCACTGAGATAGACATCTATATCGAGATATTGCAGAGCGATGGCGGAACGAGGGCTGCAGGAATAACCGCGGCATCTGTCGCGCTGGCAAACGCAGGCATACCGATGAAGGACCTCATATATGCGGTCAGCTTCGGCAAGGTCGGCGACAGCATCATTCTCGATCTCGACATGAAGGAGGATAACTACTCGGACTGCGACATGCCGATGGCGATATCCCCTAAGAACGGTGACATACTGCTGCTGCAGATGGACGGCAGTCTCAGCCTGCAGGAGCTTAGGGCCGGAATACAGCATGTCATCGACGCAGGAAAGACGATAAGCGCAGCGCAGCAGGACGCGCTGAAGAGGTTCTATTCGGACAGGCAGCAAACCCAGCAGGGCAATGGAACAGGTGCTGAGACAGGCAGTGAAAGCCTGGAAACAACAGGGTGAAAACATGGAAGCGATAGACATAGTCAAGAGCAACTACGTAAGGGAGCTCATGAACAAGGGACAGAGGCAGGACCAGAGGGACCTGATGGCGTTCAGGGAGATGAAGATTACTAAGGGTATCATAAAGAACGCAGAAGGCTCAGCACAAGTGGAACTCGGCAACACAAAGGTGCTTGCAGGCGTCAAGGTCATGCTCGGCAGCCCTATGAGCGACACACCAGAGCAGGGCAACCAGATAGTATCAGCGGAGCACTGGCCTGGCGCCTCGAGGGAATTCGAGCCCGGACCCCCCAGCCCGGAAGCCATAGAGCTGGCAAGGGTAGTCGACAGGGGGATCAGAGCGGCGAACTGCATAAACCTCGAGAGTCTTTATCTCGAAGAGGGCAAGTGCTGGGACGTCTACACGGACATATACATCCTTAACCATGACGGCAACCTGATCGATGCAAGCGGAATCGCAGTGATGGCCGCGCTTGCGGACACGAAGATGCCCAAATACGAGAATGGAGAGGCGAACAGGGAAGACCGCACCACACCTCTCAATGTGAAGAGCATAGTGGCAACGACCACGTTCGCGAAGCTGGGTGACAAAATAGTGCTCGACCCGTCCAAGGACGAAGAGAACGCGATGTCCGCCAGGCTGACGGTCGCGACGGACGGCAGCGTCATACGCGCGATGCAGAAGGGCAAGAGCGGAAGCTTTAATATTGATGAAGTAGAGGAACTATCTAGGATATCCCTCGAGAAGCACGCAGAGCTGAAGAGGGCAATAGAGCAGTGATGTAGATGGCTAACGCTAGTATAAGGTACGGTAGAAGTATAAGAAAGAGGAATGCGTCCGTCATAGCGGAGAAGAGGTCGAAGTACAAGTGCGACGTGTGCGGAAGGCTCACGGTGAAGAGGATAAGCACCAGCATATGGAAGTGCAAGCACTGCGGAACGACGTATGCTGGCGGAGCGTACATGATGAGGACGCCAGCTGGCGAGCTTGCGGTGAGGCTCATAGACGACCTCGCCAAGCAGAGCAAGTGAAAGTGAGAAGAGGGATTAGTACAGCACAATCGAAATCGATGATCACATTGAACGACGATAACGGGAAGGTAAACATCGTGTACTCGCCGATAAAGGAGCTGGTGGTGCACGACGTGATAAAGTCCGACATGAAGGAGCTCATAAGGAGCAGGGTTACCCCGCAAGGCAACATGCCGCTCTATTGGTGCGGCGGCTTCGTCTTCGGTTTCACCTCGCTTCCGCCTACAAAGGACGTGATAAAGGAGTACCTTGAGGGTAGGATACACTGGATGGAGGTGCAGTACGCAGAGATGAGCGAGTACAGGAAGGAGGTAGAGGCGAATGATGAGCAGTACCTCAAGACGAGCGTGATCAACACGGACACCAACGCGGTGCACAAGAGCTTCGCCGGATGGCTGAGAGGCAGCGTCAGGAACGGCACGGTAGTTGTCAACGCACCGGAAAGCGACAGCGCGGCTAAGGGCCCGGCGCGTAAGAACGGGAAGAAATAAGGCGATACCATGGCTTACATATGCAAGAAATGCGGCAAGAAGATAAAGGAAGTGAAGAACTTCGTCAGGTGTGAGTTCTGCGGAGGCAAGGTCCTCATCAAGGAGCGCTCGCGCATAGCCAGGGAAGTATCAACAGACTGACTGGCGGCTTTACTTTCCCTGTTCCTTGTTCTTTTTATCAGTCAAGGTGCAGCGTAGCCGCTCCCCTAGAAACCGCTGCGCTCACTTTTCGCTCTCGCTGACGATTACCGTCTCCGACACGTTCTTTACCCTGGAGTAGTTTACACTGTTCTTCCTGAGCTGCAACGAGGTCTTTTCGCTCCTTATTATGTTGTCGACCTTCTGCAGCAGCAGCGCGGAGACGACCCCCGACTCGAAGTCGAGTATTATGTCCTCCACCTTCCCCATCCTCTTGCCGGAGTTGCTGATTATGTCCTTGCCGTACAGTTCTGAAAGCATTATTGCCATGTATTACACCAACGCATCGACTCGATTGCACTTATACCAAGCAGTTGATAACTATATAATCCTTTTTACGTTCTTCGTGGCGAATATCCTTGAGGTGTACTCCTTCAGTTCCTTCATGAACCCTTCAGGATCCTTCTCCAACTCCTTCCTTTCCTCGTCGGAGAATAGTGCTGCATTGTCCTTTACTATTCCAGCCAAGTACTCGTCGCCCACGTGGTAGCATTCCTGCCCGCACGCCGCACACCTGTATCTTGGAACTGCAGGTGCGCCGCCATTGCCGGGGCCTGAGAGCGTTTTGTTCCTTTCCAATGATGCACTACCGCAGGCAGGACAGCTCCTTTTTATCCTGACAGGGGAATACTCTGCCCCTACCGTTTCCACCTCCCCGTTGATTTCTATGGATACTATCTCCTTCAGGAAGGCCGAGGAAGGCGCGCTTCCATGCGCCTTTTCAAGAGAGCGGAACAGCGTAACGCCTTCGCTATCGAACTTGGAGTAGAGCAGGCCGCCGCCGATCTGCTCCAGCAGCGCGGTATAATCCTTGCCGTTGTGGGAGTAGTCGAACCTTATCTCGCCGTTCGGCCCGTGAGACTCGTAAGCCTTCATCTCAGCCACCGTGCTTTATCTTGTAGGTGTCGACGTCCTCGCCCAGAATGGAGTTCCTCCCCTTCTTCTTGGCCCTAGCGACTGCATATCTCGCTATCTCGGCTGCCTTCGCCTCAAGTATGCTTGCGATCGCGCCGGCTGCCTCGTCGCTTACCACTACGCCCTTCTTCTTGACAAGCTTCTTTATCGCGCTCTTAGGTATCTTCGACATCGGATTGCCTCCGTGTTATATCAGTACTCAAGATCCTCATCACAGCGTTTGCTCAGGACCTTTTCTTCATCACTACAACTGCTTTGCATTAAAGGATTATATTTCTTTCATGACCGGCACGGCTTTACCGCTGCGTAGCATATGCATGCGTCAGCTTTAAATTTGTAAGCGACCACATAATAACGCATTGCGACCCCTTGGTTGGCATGCAAACATAGGTGCTGAAATATGAGTATGATAGACGTAAACGAGGATAACTTCGAGAAGGAAGTGGTTCAATCAAAGATACCTGTTATCATAGACATGTGGGCGGAGTGGTGCGGCCCTTGCAGGATGTACTCCCCGGAGATAGAGGAGGCTTCGAAGGAGTTCGACGGAAAGGCAAAGTTCGTGAAGATAAACGTGGACGACAACCAGAACATAGCCACAAAGTACGACATAATGAGCATACCGACCACTCTGATAATGGTCGGCGGCAACGTGAAGGCGGAGAACGTCGGCGCCATACCCAAGAAGATGCTAGTCGAATGGATAAAGGGCAATATCTGATGGAACGCGAGTGCGTTCCGGACTATTTCTTCCATTCGCGCGCGTAGAAAAGCTTTATTATGATTGGAGTGCAACTATCTTCTTACTGCAGCTGATCCGATGGCCGATGTA
>JAKBHG010000074.1 GCA_021836925.1 Microcaldota archaeon
AATAAAGCGATGCATCGACTTTGCCTGCTCTTCCGCCTCGTATCATGTTGATGTTCAGGCTTCTTGGATCATCTATCTTCCTGCCTATCTGCGACACTATGGAGACGCTGCACTCCTTTATGTCAGGTAGCTCTGCGCTTACTATCTTCGCTATGTTGTTGGCTAGCACATTGTATATCTTGCCTATGTGGCTGACTGGATTCTTTCCAGCTGCGGCTTCGAGGCTCATCTGCCTGAACGGCGTTATTAGGCCGTTTATCCTGTTGCCCCTGCCGACCTGCCCATCATCCCCAGACTCTGCACTCAGACCAGACTTCGTTATATATACGCTCTGCTTGGAATGGTCATCTCCATTGTTCACTATGACCTCGACATCCATGCTAGTCTTCGCCTTTGCGTGCGTTCGCACGTCTTCCGTAACTTGCTCCACGAGATCATGGTACTCTTCCAGGTTGGATACCAGACCCGAAACGAAAGCAATCGCAACTGTGAGGGTTATGCTACCGCCCTCGCGGACGCCCATGACCTTCACATCCTCTCCGACGGCGGGTCGCTTCGACTTGTAATCCTTGCTGTTGAGGAACCTTTCCGTGTCAAGCACCGCATTCTCAAGCGTGGTAAAGGGCGCGAAGCCGACACCGAACGAGGTATCGTTCGCGTAGGGAACGCCGTCGCCCCTATTGAACAGACCCACCAGATCCGCAGAACCTACCGCCACCTTTGGTGTTATCACTACTTCCGAATCAAGATCAAGGAACCGCGTCTTCTCACGGAGGTAGCCGCGCGCGGTCTCGGAGACTATCCTGCCGATGTCTATCTTCCTAGTAGTGCCCAGGGATGCCCTGCCTGCGACTATGACCTCTATCGGCTTGGTTATGGAACCCCTGCCGAAGTCCACTGACGACGAACCTCCGACTATCAGGCCCTTGTCGACGTTATAGTGCAATGGCCTGCCTTCGGTTTCCACGTAGTTCCTGTAAAGCGCGTTGCTGACGCTCTCGACTATGCCATCTATCAGAGTGTCGGGATGCCCCTGGCCCTTCCTTTCCACAAACTCCACGTCCTGCTCGCTTACCGGGGTCGCATCCAGATCGTTTACCCTTATTCCCATATTATCAAATAAGGGGAGAGAGCGAGGTATATAAAATAGTTATTGAAAATATTATTCATATTGGAATAACAGGGCTACTTTCCCTTCGCCTTCCTCTTCATCTCGATTATCTTCCTGAGCAGCTCTGCCTCTTCGTCGTTTATGAGGTCCTTCTGCGAACCGAGAAGGGTGCTCTCGTCACTGTCTGTCGGCCTGGTGTATAGGTACTGCGACTCCTTTATCTGCCTGCCGTAGGTCGGCCCTTCTACCGACACGGCTACGGATTCGCCTTTCTTCGCTTCAGGCAGCGCATTCTTCTCGGTCTGTATGCCTTTTATCCTGCCGACAACGATGCCTGCCTCGTTTATTAGCACATAGCCCGGCTTTATCCTTCCTTTTTCGATACGCGCGCCGAATATTGCAGGGCCAGATACCCTGAAACACGAGTTGGGGATTAGGTAGATCTCGCCGGGAAACACCACCATGTCCTCCACGGCTTTGGCCGCTTCTCCCTTCTTCTTTGCCAGATATTCCTTGTAATCGTCGATGAGCTTGTATATTATGCTGCCCTCCAATATCGTAACTCCGGAGGCGGCTGCCTCCTCGTGCGCGTCCGCCTCGGTTTTCACACCGAAGCTGATTATGACCGAGCCGAACTGATCGAGGGCCTTCATGGCGAAAGCGTCCATTACATCCCTCTTCGTGACGTTGCCTATGCCCTTCTTGCTGATCTTCAGCCCTTCGTTCTCCAGGAGCCTGGACATCGCCTCTATGCTGCCGATCGAGTCCGCCTTGAGGACTGCGCCTATCTTATCGGTCTTGAATACGCTGCCGAGCTCGGCGTTTATCTGGCTCGCATACTCGTCGCCAATTACCTGCACTACCGGCGAGCCTGGCAGCGCGCCATCCAGATCGTTGGCGCTTATTTTTATCCCAGAGGCAGCGCTTACCTCCTCGATGTTGAAGAACTTGCTCGACGATTCCCTTATCTCTGCGAGCGGCTTCGGCTTTAGAAGCGCCTTTATCTTAGTCTTCACTATCCCGTCAACGGTGGCGAACGCTATGGTGTCGTTGACGTGCAGTGAGCCGTCATAGAGTATCACGTCTATGGTAGTGCCTAGCCCCCTGACCTCCTTTCTCTCGAGAATGGAGCCTCGTCCAGGGCCGCTTACCTCTATCTTCAGCCTCATCTCCAGGTACCTTTGTGCAAGCCCTGTCACGACCATGAGCAGTTCTGCTATCCCCTCACCTGTCTTGGCGCTTATAGGGACTATCGCAATCTCCTTCTGGAAGCTCTGCACGTGATCGTATGTGTTGCTGGCGAAGCCGAGTTCTCCGATCTTGCCCATGATGCCGTACAGCCCGTTCTCAAGCCTCTCGAGCACGTCATTCCTCTGGTGCTTCATCGATTCGGTTATGCTGTTGGTCTTCTGCGATTGCCAGCCTGACATCACATCGACTTTGTTCGCGGCTATGATGAATGGGGTCTTGTACTCCTTGAGTATCTCGACGGCCTCTATTGTCTGCGGCTCGAAGCCCTGGTTTACGTCGACTACGAGTATCGCCATGTCCGCGACGCTCCCTCCTCTCCTTCGCAGGTTCGTGAACGCCTCGTGGCCCGGCGTGTCTATAAAGAGCAGCCCTGGCAGCGTTATATTCACGCCGAAGGAGCCGTTAAGGTCCGCACATATCTTGTTTATGACATCTATTGGAACCTCGCTGGCGCCTATGTGCTGTGTTATGCCTCCGGCTTCCCTGACCGCGACGGTGGTGTTCCTTATCTTGTCAAGGAGCGTCGTCTTGCCGTGGTCAACGTGGCCCATGACACAAATGATTGGCTGCCTTATCATGCCGGTCACCAAAATTAGCTGAGGTTCGT
>JAKBHG010000075.1 GCA_021836925.1 Microcaldota archaeon
TGAACTACATAGTAGGAGTAGACATCCCGATAACTCTCGGAACGATGCTGCCGACCGCGCTGTTCGGCCTGCCTGCAGTAGGAACCCTGCTGATACTCAGGTTCTTCGGCGTGCCGCTATAGATGAAGATGCGGGAATCACTTCAGCGCTAGCTTGACGTCAGCTGCCTCCACGGTCTTCCTCTTCGCATGCTTAGAGAGGCTAACCGACTTCTTAGCCAGCTGGAACGCGAGCACGTCTATGTGCTCCTGTATCCGCTTGACGGCGTCATTGCTGATCCTTGATGCGCCGGCCTCCTTGAGGAGCTTCCTCACTGCCGATTCGGATATGTACATTAGAACCACGACAAGTAAGAATATTAGCAATCGTGAGGTATAAAAAAGGTTTACCCTCTGTTCCGTTAATCTATCTGTTCGAATATTTTCCTTGACAGCTCCTTCCCAAGAAGCGACGCGACCTTCTCGCGGTTGTTCCTTATGTCGGCAACCTTCCTTATGCCGCTGCCGTAGAGCAGCCTTGCCCTTGCCCTTCCGATCTGCTCCAGCCTTACGAGGTCGAGCAGCTCCTCCTTTATGCCGTACCTCAGCCTCACCCTGACGTCTATGAAATCGTGCAACGGCCTCTTCAGCAGCCTGCCGAGCTCTATGGTAGAGTAGAGTATCCAGTCCGCATTCCTCAGCTTCGCATAGAGGGCGCCTGGAGTCGTCGCGTATTTCTTTATCAGTTCGTCCTCGTGCATCTCGTTGGCCCAGTCTCTCAGCATAAGCGCGGTGCTGAACGCCTTGTCGGTTTCGTATCTCGCATCGAACGTCTCGTATTCGCTCGGCAGCTCCCTGTTCATGTATCTATAAGCGGCGAACTCGTCTTCCACCTCGGCCGTGACCTTCACGTGCGGCCTCATTTCCATCGTATTGGTCACCGTGTAAAGTATGGATGTGGTGTCATTCGCGCGGCTTATAGCGGAGACGAGCCATGCGGCCGATAGGGGGTCTATGTACAGCTCGCTCACCCTCGTACCTATCCTGGTCGCGGCATATTTGTCCGGGCCAACCTGATCGATGAATTTCCATTCGAGCAGCTCCTCGAGTATCTCATCGACCACTTCTTCTATATGTCTCCTATCGGTATTCTGATGGCCGTAAAAGCTCTTTGCCAGAAACGCGAGTATCTCATTCCTCGAGTCGGCGAACCTTTCCGAGATGAATGCGAGCACATGCGTCCTCAGCACCGACACTATGCCCAGCTTGGAATCTACCGCAACCGGCTCGGCGTCTATGTATGTGGAGTATAGCTCACCTATCCTTTCGGGATTCTTGGCGAGCAGCAGTGCCCTGCCCTCCGTGTCGTATTCTGGCCTGCCTGCCCTGCCGAGCAGCTGCAGCATCTCATTCACTCCTATCATGCCGGGCGCTCCGTCGTCGAATCTCGAGACATCTCTTACAAGAACGGTATGCGCGGGCATGTTTATGCCCATCCCGAGCGTAGTGGTTGAGCACACCACTTTGATGAGGCTGCCCCTGAACGCATCTTCTACATAGGCTCTCTGCGAGTTGAGAAGGCCGGCATGATGGAATGCTACACCGTCACGCACGACTGCCGACAGCTTCCTGCACTGTTCCGTTGGGTTGTCGAGCGCGTTCATGACAAGGTCGCCTAGCTCGGCTAGCTGGGCCGCCTCGTCCTTGCCGATCAGCTGCGACACCCTTTTCGCAATCCTCAGGGAGGCGGCCTCGGCGTTCCTCTTGGACGAGAAGAATATCAGAGCCTGCTTCCCAAGTGCTATGGTATCTTCTACGACCCTTATCTCCGGATCCTTGTTGGAGCCGTTGAGCGGAGTGCCTGCAGAGGCAATGTCTTCACCCTTCTCTATGGTATCTGTGCCGTCATAGTACACGCGGCTGTTGTATACTATGCCCTTCTTCAACTCGACTGGCCGGTAGTCGCTGGCGACCAGCTTCGACCTGAGCCATTCCGCCATCTCCTCAGCATTGCCGACCGTTGCGCTCAGTGCTATCACCTGCGCGTCGCAGCGCTCCATCAGTTTTGTCACGAGAAGCTCGAGAGTCGGCCCCCTTGACGAATCGCCGAGCATGTGTACCTCGTCGAATACTATGCACCCGATGGAATCGAGCCAGTTTACCCCGTGCCTTATGAGGCTGTCCAGCTTCTCTGTCGAAAAGAACATCATCTCATAATTCTCGAGCCAGTTGTCGGACGAGTCGAGGTCCCCTATCGACATCGCGGCCCTTATGAACGGGTAGTCGGCCTTGAACCTCTCGAACTTCTCAGATACGAGCGCCCTCATCGGCGCGATGTATATCGCCTTCTTCCTTCTCGATAGTATTGAGTTGACGCACGCCATCTCCGCGATGAGCGTCTTCCCGCTGGCTGTGGGACTCGCTACAAGGATACTCTTGTAGTCCAGCAGGCCGTTCTCTATCGCCTTCTCCTGCGGGGGCGTGAAACCCTTTATGCCCCTGGCTGAAATGGACTCGAAAATTTCCTTCGGGACCTTTCCTGAAAGATAGGAGATGTCCATATGTTGGGATTTCCCATTCACATATTTAATACTGCGAGGCATGCGCGTCCTGTAGGGCCAGGCGCGCACCCTCTTGGAAACTTTTTATACCTTAGCAGCCAACTATACGCGAGTAGATGTTAGGCAGCGGCAATGTTCTTCCCGGCAGGCGGAGAAGGGCGCAGATAGCGCTTGAGTTTATGATAGTATACTCCTTCGTCCTAGTCATATTCATGATACTGTTCGTGCTGGTTGTAAACCAGAGGTCGCTTTCGCTCAACCAGCAGGAATACTCGTCCCTGCAGCTCGTGACGCAGAACATAGCCAATTACATAAACCAGGCGCTCAGCTCCGGGAACGGCTACAACGCCACTGTCCTAATACCTGGTGAGAT
>JAKBHG010000076.1 GCA_021836925.1 Microcaldota archaeon
ACATGATGGAGTTCGACGCATTCGTCAACACAGCCTGCCCGCGAATATCGATAGATGACATAGAGAGGACTAGGGCGCCGCTCCTCGGCGCAAGTGAGCTGATGGAAGTCCTCAAAATGAAGGGAGAACTGAAAGCAGCAAACGTCAATCCGGATTTCTGATTTTACCTGATTACCCTAAGGGAAAAGGTCGCCATCTTCAGCTGCTGCCAATTGCATGCGACATCGTTGCATCTCACCGATGAGAAGTTGGCGAGCAGGACTCCGGTATAGACGGATCCGTTCGGCTCGTTCGCAAGAGCGACACCTGTCTGGTTATAGCATTTCAGTCCGCTTAGAGTGACTCCCTCCTCCGGCCCCAGATCCAGTGCAGTGCTGTAAACTCCACTGCCCTGGAATGCCTGCCCGGAAGCCGATATCGTCTGCCACGCCGATGCCGGAACCGGCATTATTGTGCCGTCAGTCCCTGAGTAGTTTGATACGCATGCAACCTGCAGGTTGTAGAGTGTGCTTACGCCGAGCTGCCCTATGCTTGCGTTTAGGGTATCATACACGCTATTCATATCGAATGAGAAGTAGCGTTGGTGGCAGACAAATGTTGGCTCTGCAGTGCACGACGGACCCAAGTAAACAGGTTCTGCACCGAAAACAGAGAGCAGTACGGCAACCGCTGCTATCCCGGCGATTACAACTGCAAAAATCACTATCCACATTACGAAGTTCGATGCCATCTATACACCAGTTGCGTGCTCAGACTACTTTCAGTTGCAGCGTCGCTATCTGCTCGATGTTAGGGTTGCACCCTGCACTTCTCGGAGTGCACGCCGTGTTGGTGTAGTTTATCCAAAGCGCGCCTGTGAATGCAGTGTCTATTGCGCTGGGGCTTGCCATCGGCTCTCCGGAAGAACCGTAGCAAGGTATCCCCTTTATCCTCAGGTTCTGTCCGCTGACCATTACGGTGCCATTGATCGGGCTTTCGCCTCTGCCCGCAAGCTGCGATATCGGTATTCCAATCCCATTGGACTGCACCAATGTCCAGGATGATGCGTTGCTGGGCTCCCCGCTTGTGTTGAACGACGCGGAGCACGATAGCATCACGTCGTAAATTGGCGATGAGCCGACCTGGCCTATCGTTATCGAGAGCAAACCGCTCTGGTTAAGCACAGGCGTGGAGCACGGGAACCCAGGGATTCCATTGCACTGGGACGAGACAAAAGTCTGCCCGCTGAATACATTGAGCTTGAAGAGGACTGCGAGCACGATTCCTATTATCAGGATCGCCCACCCGTACGTCATTAGGTACTCTATCGCGCTCTGCCCCTTTCTCTTTGCAAAATCGAACATCAAATCGCCAACTACTTCTACTATAAAAAAGATATCTATTTATTGTTTAGCGTCATGCATTATTATAAGGTAACTGATTTTGGTGTGATACGATGGCAGAGGAGCTTAATCCATTCAAGATTGCGCAGCAGCAGCTGGAACACGCGGCATCGATAATGAAGCTTGACAAACAGGCACTTGCGATACTCAGGGAGCCAAGGAGAACCGTGACGGTGAACATGGCGGTACGCATGTCAAGCGGAGAGGTAAAGACATTCCAGGGATTCAGGGTACAGTACAACAATGCAAGGGGCCCATGCAAGGGAGGGATAAGGTTCCATCCATTGGAGACTATCGACACGGTCAAGGCGCTGGCAGCATGGATGACGTGGAAATGCGCGTTGGCAGACATTCCGTTCGGCGGAGGAAAGGGCGGGATAATAGTAGATCCTAAGAAGCTCGACGAAAGGGAGCTCGAGTCCCTATCCCGCGCATACGTAAGGGCTCTTGGGAACATAATAGGGCCCGAGACCGACGTCCCCGCACCTGACGTCTACACGACGCCACAGATAATGGCGTGGATGATGGACGAATACACGAACATAGTGAGGCACAACGCGTTCGGTGTAATAACCGGAAAGCCGACCGAGATCTGGGGATCCGAGGGCAGAAAGGACTCTACAGCCATGGGGGGGATGTTCGTGATGAGGGAGGCGGCCAAGCTGCTGAAGATCGACCTGAAAAAGGCTAAGATAGCGGTACAGGGATTCGGCAATGCAGGAATGTACGCATATACGCTTTCGAAGAAGATGTTCGGATCGAACGTCGTAGCGATAAGCGACTCGCAGGGCGGGATATATGATCCAGACGGGCTTGACCTCAAGAAGCTTGAGGATGCGAAGAAGAAGACAGGGAGCATCGACGGCTACAAGAGCAAGAACGCCCAGAAACTGACAAACGAGGAGCTGCTTGAACTCGATGTCGATATACTCATCCCTGCCGCGATAGAGAACCAGATCAAGAAGGACAACGCGGACAGGGTGAAGGCAAAGCTGCTGCTGGAGCTTGCGAACGGACCGGTGACGCCTGAAGCGGATGAGATACTCCACGAGAAAGGGGTTTTCGACCTGCCGGACTTCCTGGTAAACAGCGGAGGAGTGATCGGATCTTACTTCGAATGGGCGCAGAATCTCAGCAACTACTACTGGTCAACGGAGGACTTCTACAACAAGCTTGACAAGTTCATAACGAAGTCGTTCAACGACACGATAGCGATGAGGAAGGACTACGCAGGAAAGGGCCAGAAGATATCACCGAGGATGGCAGCTTACATCATCGCTGTCGACAGGGTTTCGAAGGCGATGAAGGTCAGGGGATGGTACTGAACCTATTTATCCATGTATCGGGAGTCCCTTCCTCGGGTCGTTCGGGTCATCGCTCTGCCCTAGCCACTTCTTGACATCCTTCAAATCAGCCCTGCCTGTCGGCGAACTCCTAAGAAGCCTAAACGTCTGGTTGAAATCCTGCAGTATCTCGTTCCTTAGTGCACTAGCAAGCTTTGCCTCTTCGGCGCCACCATTTTGCTC
>JAKBHG010000077.1 GCA_021836925.1 Microcaldota archaeon
CTTGAGATAGGACGTCCACATCGCGGCCAGTGCGTACGCTGTGGCGTGGGACTTGTTGAACGCATATTCCGCAAAACTCCGCAGCTGCGAGAAAAGCTCCTCTGCATCGGCCTTTTTCATGCCCTTATTGACCGCACCGCCGACGAACTTTTTTTGCAGAATCGGGAGGTTTTCCTCCTCCTTCTTGGCAATGACCTTCCTCACGTAGTCTGCCTCAAGGAGCGTAAAGCCCGCGATCTCGCTGGCTATCTTCATGACCTGCTCCTGATACAGGATGACGCCGTAGGTCTCTCTCAGTATGTCGTTGAGCGCAGAAAACTTGTGCGTTGCAACGCCCTTTTCCTTGTTTCTGACGAAATCGTCTATCCATGACATGGGGCCGGGCCTGTATATCGCATTGGTAGCAATGATGTCTTCGAACCTCGAGGGCTTGATCTTTTTCAGGGTGTTCTGCATACCCGAGCTCTCGAACTGGAAAATGCCCGCGCTGTCACCCCGCTGCATGGCCTCGTAGAGCTTCGGGTCTTCGAGGTCTATGGTTGTCAGATCGATGTCCTCGTTCCGGTAGCGCTTCACCAGCGCCCTGGTATGGTCTATGACCGTGAGTGTCGCAAGGGCCAGCAGATCGAATTTTATCAACCCTATCTTCTCGACGTACTTCCACTCGTAACCGGTAACGATGTTGCCGGATTTGTCCCGGTACAGGGGCAGGTAGTCGTCCAGCGGTTTGTCGGAAATGACGATGCCGCTCGCATGGAGCGACTTGTCCCGCAGGAGGCCTTCGAGCTTCAAGGCAGTGTCGAGCATGTCTTTTATCTTCGGGTCGTTCCTGCTCATCTCCCCGAGCTGCGGCAGCAGTTTTATCGCGTCCTCGAGGGGCAGCTTCTGGGGGATCAGCTTCGTTATGCCGTCAACCGTGCTGTACGGGATGTCCAGGACCCTGCCGACGTCCTTTACCACGACCCTCGATTGGAGGGGATGGAACGATGTTATCCGCGCGACCTTCTGCGAACCGTACTTCTCTTTCAGGTACTCTATGACGCGGTCTATTTTGTCGGCGCAAAAGTCCATATCGATATCGGGCATACTGATACGGTTCTTATTGAGGAACCTCTCGAAGTACAGACCGTACTTTATCGGGTCTATGCCGACGATCCCTATGGCGTAGGCTACGAGGCTTCCGGCGGCCGAGCCCCTGCCGGGTCCCCGGGGTATATCGTGCGTCACCGCATAATTGATGATATCTTTGACGATCAGGAAATAGCTCGAGAACCTTGTCTGTTTTATCGTCTCAAGTTCGAGCTCCAGTCTGTCCCGGTATTCCCGCTCCCGTGCTTTGACGGCGGGGTCCTTCTCTATCAGCCCGTTCAGCCCGGCTGCCGCAAACGACGCCAGTATGGTATCGTAGTCCTTGCTGCCCTCGATCGTTATGTCCGGGAAATGGAACGTGCCCAGCTCGATGTCGAGATTACACCTGCCCGCGATCTCCCAGGTAGACTCGAGCGCCTCGGGATGGGACGAGAACGCCTTTGCCATCTCCTCCTGTGTCTTGAGGTAAAGCTCCTGGGTCGAGAACCTCATTCTGTCCGTGTCCGCCAGTTTTTTCTTCGTTTGAATACATAAGAGCACATCGTGCGCCCTGGCGTCCGATTTGTCGAGATAATGGACATCGTTTGTTGCGACAAGAGGTATATGAAAATTCCTCGACATATCGTACATCAGGTTGTTGACCGTATATTGCTCCTGTATGCCGTTCGACTGGACCTCGAGAAAGAAGTCGTCTTTGAAGAGTTCGTGGTACTGCTCCGCTGCTTTGACCGCATCCGCGGCATTGCCGGACAAAAGCTTTGAGGATATTTCGCCGTGCAGGCAGGCAGACAAGGCGATCAAACCTTCATGGTACTGCGCAAGCAGTTCCTTGTCTATGCGGGGCTTGCCGTAAAACCCGTCCGTATGGGCTATACTGGTCAGCTTGAGCAGGTTTTTGTACCCTGTGAGGTCTTTTGCCAGCAGGACGAGGTGATATAAGTCCGAGTTCGGTTTCTTTTCCCTGATGCTGTCATTGGTGATGTAGGTCTCCACCCCGATAATGGGTTTTATACCCTTTTCCCGCATCTTCGTATAAAAGTCCACAGCGCCGAACAAGTTCCCGTGGTCCGTCATTGCAACGGATGTCATACCGTACGACTTCAGCCTTTCCGCAAGCTTCTTGATGTGGACAGCGCCGTCGAGAAGACTGTACTGGGTGTGGAGATGGAGATGTGCGAAATTGTAAGAGCCCGTCATATCACTCCCATTCTATCGTGCTCGGGGGCTTCGAGCTGATGTCATACACCACCCGGTTGACACCGACAACCTCGCTGATGATCCTCGAGGAAAGCCTGTCCATGAGCTCGTACGGCAGCCTTGCCCAGTCTGCGGTCATGGCATCGGTGCTGTTCACCGCCCGGATGGCGATGACATATTCGTAGGTCCTTTCATCGCCCATGATGCCGACCGTCTTTACCGGCAGGAGTACCGCAAAGTACTGCCACAGCGTTGCGGCGACCGGCGATTTCTCTATCTCGCTTCTCACGATCGCATCCGCCTTCGTCAGAATATCGATGTGCTGTTTGTTTATTTCCCCCAGTATCCTTATGCTCAGGCCTGGTCCCGGGAAGGGCTGTCTGGCCAGTATTTTTTCCGGAATGCCGAGTATCCCTCCTATGCTTCTCACCTCGTCTTTGAAGAGCAGGCGCAAGGGCTCAAGGACCTTGAGCCGCATTCTCGACGGCAGCCCGCCGACATTGTGGTGACTCTTGATGGTCTGGGAAGGACCGACATGCGAGGTGCTCTCGATAACATCGGGATACAGG
>JAKBHG010000011.1 GCA_021836925.1 Microcaldota archaeon
TTGTTCGGCACAGTTATCGATGCTTTGGCCGCTGCACCATCAGTAAACAGAGAACGGTTTGCGTACTTGCTGAAGGTGTCCACGTACACATTATATGAGTGTCCTGCAGATTCGTTGATTGCACTGCTCAGCCCTTTGGCATCGATGAACATGAACGCCCATGTGGGCGTATCTGCTTGTATGGAAACGTTGGCACTCGCCAGCGTGCCATTGGTGCATAGATTAACGACATATTGGTATGGCGGCGGGTCAGATATAAGCGTGAACGAATCGCTATATGAGGTGTTGCCGTAATACGAAAAATGCGTGAGTCTCTCTACGACAGGCAGATGGTTTATATACGGCCCTACGGGCCATATCGGTGCAGCTATCAGAACAATAGCTGCTGCAAGTGGGGCATATCTCAGAAACTTACCCTTAAGCATCTTTGATGCATATTTTCCTAGAACGCTGAAGTGCTGATAGAAACTTATGAGCATCCCGATTACTATGCTTATGAGCAGATAATATCCGAGTATGGATAAATTCAGCCATGTGAACCTGAGCAATACAGCGTTAGAGAGATACATCAGCGACCCAACAACTACAAAACCTATCGATACCATCACTGTAGGACCTATCCACTTTTGATACAGCCCGAGAAGTACCCCAAAGGCAACAAAAAACAGGAAAGAATAAAGTATGAACGCATTGCTGTTCAGGAACACGAATTCTAGCACGAAAAGCGTCAGAAGCGCTAAGTACGCGATTTTGGTAAATATCCGCAGCATGCTTCCGGCTTTAGGTTTAGGCCCAATCATGAGAATAAAAGAAATAGCGATGTTAATATACCTGCTCTTTGTTGCGAAGGCATTAGGCATTAGTTGTGCACGTACAGCTGTGCGGTGCCGTTCTGCGCGTATAATGTATAGTTGTTCTCCTTCGAAAAGTTGTATAGCTCGCCGAGCCCAACTTGGGCATTAAGGCTCACGTTCAGATTCGGATCTACGAGTATGTACTGCGGCGTGAAGTACCATTTGTCCATTGTATAGGCGGTGTCCTCAAGGTACTGCCTGTTTATCATGTGCGCTGCAACGAAGAAAGGCACAATTACGGATGCATTCCCGGGTATAAGCGCCATCATTGAGTAGACCTGCTGCTCATATGCATGCTGCGCCGGGCTTACCTGGAAAAGGAAGTCCTGCGGCAGGTTGTTCACGTTCTTCGAATACACAAAGCCCGGATACAACAGGAGAATGAATGCATTTATCACTATGAGGGAGACGACAAATGCTGCCATGAGCTGCTTGTGCAGCATGTCGCGTTCTGTCCTTGCCTTTCCCTTTCCAAAGCTGAGCACATGATATACCCATCCCTTCTTCTGCTGCAGGAGCATGATACCTATCATTCCAGCGACCAGCGCCGGCCCCATGACAAAGCCGAAATACTGGTTGAATATGAATGCGAAGTTGTAGTTGCCCATCAGGTAAATCTCAGCAATGTAGGGTGAGGTAAGAAGCAGCGTAACTATCGGATCGAACAGCACTGCTATGCTTAGAAAGAGGATGCCCGCCACTAAACTATAACCTATGTACTGTCCAAGGCCTGCAGGTATGGGTGAACTTATATGACTTGATCCGGTGAGCGTGGCTATGAAATGCGGCACGTACGGCAACACCTTAAGATATGTGGGCATCGTCGCGTAGGATCCCGCAGTGTAAGAGTGTAACAGGGATAGAGTCACTCCATCGTATATCCCTAGCACCACGATTGACATGAGCAGTAGTATGCCCGCTAACTTAATCCTGTTCATGAACACGGCGCTCTTCCTATTGTAGACGAGCTCGTAGAACAGCAGGCCCATCCCAAGTGCGATGCCTAGGAATGGCGCCTCTTCTATCGTGCCGAGAAGCAGAAGGGCCGAAGCTATGAAAGGCCATTTCCTCTGCCTGATGTAGAAGTAGAATGTCAGTATGTAGAACAGCGTGATCAGGCTCTCTGCGTGGAAGTCGTATGTCATCATCCCATGCATGCCCGGATTGAGCACGAAAGCGAGGAATATCGCAAAAGCGATCTTCCTGTTTCCGAGAAGGTCCCTGGCTATCATGTATACGGCAAGGGAGGTGATGGAGAGTATGATTACCTGGAGAATGAGAAGAGTCACTGAAGACTGGTAAAGGTAGAAGATGGGGAGCATGAACAGCAGGTCCGGAGAGATGTGGTTGCCGAAGACGGTATACTGCAGCCCATGCGACAGCCCGGGATAGTGTATGTCGAGCCACATGTTGTGCGAGAAGATGGCGAGGTCGTCGTACTCGTGGAATGTACCATAGGCGTTCAGCGCGAACGCAACCCAGTAAGCAGTGGCTATCAGGGTTATAATCGCGGCTGCGATGAGGAGCTTGTCCATCTTCCGATTTACGGTTGTTTGTGTGCTCGCAGACGCCTTTGTTTCCATCGTAAACACTGATTTTATCAAAGTTCGCTGGCGCACGCCTCGATGGCGGCCTCTATCGCGGCCATCTCGTCTTCCTCCCGCATGCTTGGCGCGGAGGATCTCGCCATCATGTGCATGTTTTTCCTCTCCACCGCCTGTGCCATCGGCATCGGCACGTGTATGAATCCCGCCTGCCTTATGCCGAGCTCGTCCGCAAGCCTCATTATCGTGTAGAACGCCTCGTTCGACACGTAGGTATCCCCCCAGAACGAGTACTCCGCCGGTATGCCCTTCGATTCTATGCCTGCCTTGATCCTTTCGAATGGCAGTGTTGTGAAATACGCGGCGGGCCCGTCTGATATCTGCTCATCCACCATATTCCCGTTGTCGTTGAAACAGTACCTGTTTATCGCTATCCTCTCTATGGTTATAGCCCCTTTCGACGCCGCAAGGCCGACGCAGAGGACCGCATCCGGCCTTTCGTTCCGGATATGTGCCTCTATCTCCTCTGAAGTCTTCACGTGCTCAACGCTGAGCACCTTACCTGCTATCTCGAATCCGCCGATATTATTGCCGTTGAGTGCCTCGGCGATCTTTCCGCTAGGGTTGTACTGGAATCCGAGAAATGGCCCGAAACCAAGCAACAGGACCTTCATCATGAAATCAAATACATGTTGCCCTTGATATTTTAAATACCGTGCGGTGCATGCGTCAGTCCCTAACCTATGTCTTCCATGTGGGCGAGTGCCCCTACCCAAGATTTTGGCATAGAAGAAACAAATAAATATAACCTAAAAAGCAAAGTCTAAGAAGCGGCCGCGCTTCAATTCCGCCGGCCGGCTTCGCATAGCAGGGTGTCTGAAATGCAAAAAGACTATGCTCCGAACGTAGAGATCGAGACGAACGATCCTGCCATGCGGCCGCTGCTGCGCGAATCCTTCACGGAAGCGGCAAATGGCACCGTGGCGCTAATCGACATCGCCAATAGGCTAAGGCATACCGCGCCCTCGTGCAGAACCGTGCCCAGCAAGGATAGCACATACATGGGCGTTTCATTCTCGGGGCAACGCATATCATTCGACTTCAGCACCGAGAACTTCAAATATTTCAGGAAGGCGGATAACAGCGCCCAGTTCCATTATCTCTATGACAGCAAGGACGGCCATTCAAACGAAGTATACACCATGCAAACTGCAAATGACGTGGAGCGCATAAAGGGCATAGACAGCTACCTCGGCGTATCTGGTGGCCTCAGCCAGAACCTCCTGCTTCTCTCGCTGCTGCAGCGGCGCAATGATATAAGGGAGGTGAATCTGGTTGACAAGAACCAGCAGCAGCTGATGTTCAACCTGCACCAGATGGTGGCGTACGACGCCGACCATTCAAGGTTCGATCCTTCATGGCATCTCAGCATGAGCCCGTATCTCTACATGAACATCCATTCGGGCACTGTATTCCACTTCAAGGAGTCGCTGATAGAGGATGCCGTGCGCAGGTCCCCTGCCGGCAGGTACTTCATCTACAGCTCGAACATATACAACATAGTGCTGTGGGTAAAGCAGAGCAGCAATGGAAAGGAGGAGGAATACTACAAGCATGATACGGATACGTGGTGGCTGCCATGGTGGAAAGAGGGCTGCGACTTCATGGTCAGCATCATGGGCAACGAGCGGATAGCGGACGGCAGCGTGTACATGTCCGCTTCTTGCGGGACGACGCGCACCATCCTCGCAGAGAAAGGCATGGGCACGATGCGCGAGTACTCCTACTGCGATGGAACAGATTTTCACGATGGCTGCGTGCATCCGAGCTACTATCTGAGGAAGGAGCCGCTGAAAAGGGAGGGCACGACAATACACATCTGACGCCTGGCGTACGCGCCAATGCGCGCACATCCGCATTGCCGGGCGCAATCGGAAACGCAGATTGTGCCATCAAAATCCAATAAACTCCGACGCAGCATATCCAGATAACGTTTTAATTGTGTGCCTGCTTAATATCTCATCAGTGATGAACGAGGTAATCGCCGAGCTTCTTTGCTGTGACGAATGGTAGGCGGGCTGATAAATTTGAGCGTCCTTTCGAAACTCAACATGTATGGAATACGCGTGACTGACATAGCTTCCCAGTACTGGTGCGAGAAGCAGATGGAGCTGCGCCACATCTATGTCGAGAAGGTCAAGAGGACGAAGGAGATGCAGGAAGGGGAGATGCTGCATCAGGAGCTCGAGGAGGAGGCAAACATCCAGATCGAGCTCGAGCCGAAGAACTACGCCGATTACATATACAAAAGCCTCTACATGGGCTACCTCGGAATGAAGAATCTCCCCAAAAACAAGCATACAAGGGAAGTGCAGGTCTACGGCGCAATGGGCGCCTTCAGGCTCTCCGGCAAGATAGACGAGATCCGCATGAAGGACGACGAGCTGTACATATATGAGGACAAGACCAGGCAGAAGGACGAGCTGCCCAACGGCTCCCAGAAGCGCACACACATGGTGCAGCTTCTCGTCTACAGGAAGATGATAGACGACATAAGGAGCGGCGCATACGGCACGGAGCAGTTCAAGCGCGACTACACCACGAGAACTCTGCGCATGACTCCGGAATTCACTCGCCAGTTCGACGAGCTAGGGATAGACCGCGACCTGCAGAGCATAGATTCGATGAGCGAGAGCTTCTTCGGCACCCTAATCGGCGCGAAGGGGGTGAGCGACGTACTGCAGGTGCGCTACATAAACCAGTTCACGAAGAAGGAGATTGGCACATACAAGTTCGACTACGACGCGAACGAGGCCAAGGACATAACGGAATTTGTGTTGAAGTACTGGAACGGCGCAAGAGAGGCGATGCCGGTTCCTGAAGATGAGAAATGGAAGTGCAGGTACTGCTCCTTCTTCGGCAAGGAGTGCAAGGCCTGGTGGCCCCAGAAGGGCATAGGTGGCGAAGGCGCCAAATAGGAACCCAACCATAACAAATGCATGGTGCTCGGATTATCTCAAGCTCTGACCTGAAGGACAGATACGTTACGTTCTTCCAGGAGCACGGCCACAGGCAGATCCAGAGCGCGCCTCTCGTCCCGGAGAACGACCCGAGCGCGCTTTTCGTCATGGCCGGGATGCAGCCGCTGGTTCCGTTCCTCGGCGGGGAGACCCATCCTTCGGGGTCGCGCCTGGTCAGCGTGCAGAAATGCATACGCACCGTAGATATAGACGAAGTCGGCGACCTGTGGCACCTGAGCTTCTTCGAGATGATAGGCAACTGGTCGCTCGGCGACTACTTCAAGAAGGAATCCGTAGAGATGAGCTTCGAATTTCTTACGAAGAGGCTTGGCATACCTATTGAGAGGCTGAGCGTCACGTGCTTTGGCGGCGACGGGGATGCGCCGCGCGACGAGGATTCCGCGCAGACATGGGAAAGGCTGGGCATACCCAAGAGCAGGATCCACTTCCTCGGGAAGAAGGATAACTGGTGGGGTCCGGTGGGGCAGACCGGCCCGTGCGGCCCCGATACCGAGATATTCTACCATGCAAAAGACGTGCAGGAAAAGGACACGGACGAGTTCCTGAAGCTCTGCGGCGACGGCTCGTTCGTAGAGATATGGAACAACGTGCTGATGCAGTACAACAAGACAGAGGAGGGAATGTTCGAGGAGCTGAGGCAGAAGAACATCGACACGGGCATGGGCGTAGAGCGCACGCTCGCCGTGCTAAACGGCTTCGGCAGCGTATACGAATGCGACACGCTGGCGCCGATACTGGACAAGGTGATGTCCATGTCGGCCGCGGAGACCGACAGGACCGGCCTCAGTGCGCGGATTGTAACGGACCACATACGCGCCGCGGTAATGATACTGGGCGAAGACAGGCAGATAGTGCCCAGCAACGTAGAGCAGGGCTATGTGCTGCGCCGCTTCATCAGGAGAAGCATCAGGCACGCCCGCGAGCTCGGCATAAACGGTAAGTTCTGCTCCGAAGTCGCAAAGGCCGTAGTGGACGCGATTGGCGGCTTCTATCCGGAGCTCAAGCGCAACAGCGCGCACATCTACGAGGAGCTCGACAAGGAGGAGGACAAGTTCTCCCTTGCGCTGGGCAACGGCGTGAGGCACCTTGAAGGGATACTCAAGCAGCTCGGCGGATCCGGCCAGAGGGAGATGAGCGCGAAGGACGCATTCGACCTGTTCCAGAGCTTTGGATTCCCGGTAGAGATGACTGTAGAGATATGCAGAGAGAAGGGATTCGGCGTCGACATGGCGGGTTTCAGCGCGCTCATGAAGGAGCACCAGGAACTCTCGCGCAGGGGCGCGGAGCAGAAGTTCAAGGGCGGCCTCGCGGACAACAGCGAGGAGACAACTAAACTGCACACCGCCACGCACCTCCTCAACGAGGCGCTGAGGAAGGTTGTTGATCCTTCGATACACCAGATGGGGTCGAACATCACGGCGGAGAGGCTCAGGTTCGACTTCAACTACGACAAGAAGCTCACCGACGAACAGATAAGGAAGGTAGAGGAATGGGTCAACGGCATAATAAGGGCCGAGGCTGACGTCTCTTTCAGAATTATGAGCGTTGACGAGGCGAAGAGGCTGGGCGCGCAGGGCGTATTCGAGGAAAGGTACGACAGCACGGTCAAGGTGTATACGATCGCAAAGGGCAGCACCGTGTATTCGATAGAGATCTGCGGCGGCCCGCACGTCAAGAACACGCGCGAGCTCGGCGTCTTCAAGATAACGAAGCAGGAAGCGGTAGCGGCAGGCATCAGGCGGATCAAGGCCGTCGTAGTGCAGCCCGGCGCTGAATAGTGTAGAAGGTAATCATATGTCAATTCTGCTGTTCATATTCCAAGCTTTTCTCTATCCGATAATCTACATATTCCCGGCTTACGCCGCGAACGGCGCGCCTGTAATATTCGGCGGCGGCGCGCCAATAGACAGGAAGGCGAAGCTGCGCGGCAGGAGGGTGTTCGGCAACAACAAGACGATAAGGGGCGCGGTTGCCGGAATCGTAGCCGGCTCTGCCGTCGGACTGATCGAGTACCCTTTCCTGCACTTCATGCTGCCTATAGCCGTGCTGCTTGCAGTTGGCGCGATATCCGGCGACCTTGTCGGCAGCTTCATAAAGAGGCAGCTCGGCGTCAGGCCCGGAAATGGGTTCCCGATAATGGACCAGTACGGTTTCTTCATAGTCGCATTGCTATTCGCGTTCTCCCTCGGTCACATGCCCAGCCTGTACGGAATGCTGTTCCTGATTGTGCTGACCGGGCTGCTGCACGTCGCGACAAACCGCGGTGCGTATGCCCTTCACCTCAAGTCCGTGCCATGGTAATATTATCCTGCAACACGCATACACTGTATCAAGTGGTTCGCTATGCATAACCCGTTGAGCGGACTGGCCCGCAGGCACGGCCGGGCAAAAAGAGTGGACGACAAGGCGATAAACATATCCGTGTCCGGGGACACGATAGAGCTCAGGTACAACCACATTGTGTACTCGAAGCTGAAGAAGGGGGGCTTCCTGACCGGCCTGTACTGGGACTGCATGACGCCTGCAGCTTTCGTCACGGCCAATCCTCGCGTGCTGCTCATAGGCCTGGGCGGGGGCACGATACCCATCCAGCTGCAGCATTACCTGAACGGCGCATACGACCTTGACATAGTCGAGGTAAGCAGCCATGTCGTCGACATGGCGAAGGACTTCATGTCCCGCGCAGCCGGGTTCCTCGACTTCAAGGCGCCAGATCTCTCCAGTGTGATAGTGGACAGCGGCTATGACTACCTTTCAGGCACAGGGAAGAGGTACGACGTGATAATGCTCGACGCGTATGTGGGCAACACAATACCGCAGGAATTCCTCACGGAGCATTTCGCGGCGCTGGTCGCATCAAAGCTCTCAGATAACGGGGTGTTCGCGATAAATTATGCGATGAGCTTCATGCAGTCGGTGCAATACCGCAGCTACGTAGAGCTGCTCAAGAAGCACTTCAGCGTCTACCAGATAGGGGACAGGTTCACCTCCGGCAACATAATAATCCTGTGCCTCAAAGGTTCGCTCAGCAAGGCGCAGCTGCTCTCCTCGATAAGAAAGGTGATGGGGGGCAGCCCTGATGCTGCCTCCATCATGGACGGATACGAGGGCATGAAGCCTATATAGATATATGCACATATAGAAACATATAAATACATATAAAACGGTTGTATGCATATGGATACCACGACTGTTCTGCTGAAGAAAGGCACCAGGAAGAAACTCGAAGCGTTCAAGCTGAATTCCAGGGAGTCCATAGATTCTGTAGTTGATAGGCTGATGGATATGGCCACGGACTACGAACCCTTGTCAAAGGAGGAGATAGAGGGCATAAAGAAGAGCCTGAAGGACATCGAGGCAGGGAAAGTTTACAAGCTGAATGACGTGGCGAAGAAGATGGGTTTGAAGTGATGGTTCATGTCGTATGACATCGAGATATCTGACGATGCACGACGTTCCTTCACGAAATTGGACAGAAAGATAGCACAGCGTATATACACGAAGCTGAAAGCAATTGCGGATTCTGACAATCCTTTCCTGCACATCAAAAAACTCACCGGCGTTGAACTTTTCAGCCTGCGAGTTGGTGATTACAGGGTGGTACTTGACATAAGGAGAGGCAAGCTGCTGATACTCGTAGTCAAGATCGGGCACCGCAGGAATGTATACGAAGGGATGTAGCTGTTCAGCTGTACGTTACCTTGTAGATCCTCGTATCTGTGTTGCCGTAGACCAGGCTGAGCGTCGCGTTGCCCTTCGGTCCCGTGTACTTGCACGCTATAGACGTGCACGTGTATATGAGCCTGAAGAAGTTGCTGTTAGGCAGCGACGGCCCCAGCACAGTCGCACCGTCCACGTTCAGGCCGCTGTAGAAAAGCATCAGCGTGTAATTCAGCGTGCCGACCGTGTTCGAGGTGCTCACGAGCTGCGACTTCAGGCTGGTCGTGTTGTAGAATATTATGTTCGCTATCTTATAGTACTGCGTCGCCGTGCCCATGCGTACGTATGCGCTGGTGCTCGTCGTGGTATTCGACGTATTGTTGATTGTGAGCGCCGCTCCGTCCACCTGCGAGCCGATGCCGTTGGGCGTAGCGAACGTGTATATCGTCTCGTTGCCGTGCTGCTTGCGGTTGTACGACTGCATTATGTTGTAGCCGTACGGTTCCGCTGCGCTGCCCGTCAGGTTGCCTTCCTGCGCTATGCCCCCTATCTCGGCAAGCCAGTAGTCCCTTGAGACTACGTATTCCGGCTTGCCTGCCTCGTAGAAGTATGTCGAGCTGACAGTGTTGTTGAACAGGAATCTCGAGAAGTTGTATATGAGGGTGCCGCTCTGCCCGCTGACGCTGTCCATCAGGCTGGTCCTGTGCGCCCAGCCTTCCACTACGGAGCCGTCAGGCCAGAGCGCTAGCACGGTCGCTCCTGGAGGGGTGTTGTTCCTCATCCATGACATAGCGCTCAGGAACTGCGCGTTTATGCCGTCGGCCTGTACGCTTTCGAGGGAGCTAAGGTAGGAGAATATAACCCCATATACCAGTATAGCGACTGCGACGCCTATCGCTACGTACTTGAGCTGCACCTTGTGTATCTTCACCTTGCTGGCAAGCACGTATGCGCCGTATATCCCATACGCGGAGAATACCGCCAAAGGCACAGCAAGGAGCGAGTTGAACCTTATCGCATTGAGCTGCAGGTACGTGGTCGTCGCGAGGTAAGCGAGCAGGACCAGGAAGCCCGCGCTAATGCTGCTTCCGAGCCACTTGTGCGCGCCTTCCAGCGGCGCGCCGTTGTTGTCTATCCTGCGCGAGAACAGAAGGAAAATCACTACACCTATCGGCCCTATGAAGAGCTGGAGCATGAAGCTGCTGAACAGGAAGCTGAATGTGGGCTTCTGTAATTCCTGTATCGTCTGCGTGAGGTTGTTCTGCGCTATTACGAGGCCGCCGCCGCTTGCTACCTTCGATATGTATCCGCCGCCTATCGCGAGTACGGCCACCGTCCCGATTAAGAGGGCTGCAATGATGAAGTATGCCCTTGTTTTCGCACTGCCCGCAATCCCTGCAAGCTTGTCCCTGTTTACTATTATAAGCCATGCGACCAGCGCCGCGGCCAGAATCGGCAGGTAGAACAGGAAGTAGTGCGCGCTGCTCAGAGCCTGCTGCGATCTTATTATCCTAAGCGCCATGTACGCGTGCACCAGGATGTAATCCACGAGCAGTGTAAGCGTCAGCAGCATCGAGCCCTTCAGCAATTCCCTGTTTGCGCTTATGAAGCCGTAGGCAACAACAAGGAGTATGGCGAACATGTAGGTTATCTCGGCATACGGCGCGCCGTTCCATATTGCAGCTGCCAGGCTGAGCATGATCGCCGAGCCGAGCCCGAAGAGCAGGATCCTCTTCATTCTCTTCATATCGCTTCCTTCCGTATTGGCGCTCTGGAGCCCCTTTATCAGTAATATA
>JAKBHG010000078.1 GCA_021836925.1 Microcaldota archaeon
CGATAAGACCGATGGCCAGTTGGATATAACCGATATTGAAGTTGCCCAGCCAGCTCCGAGATGGCACGAGCATCGTGTGGAAAACCTGTCCCCAATCCGGGTGCACCGTGAAGGCGGCGATCGGATAGGCAAGGAAAAGGCCGGCGACTACGTAGTCTTCGACGCAACTGAGAAGGTGCTCGGCAGGCTTGCGACGAGCGCGGCGAAGGAGCTGCTGGCAGGCAAGAAGGTAGCGATAATAAACGCCGAATCTGCGATAATAACAGGGGATCCGAAAGTGCTCACGGCGAAGTACAAGACTAGGCTGGATCTCCAGGACAAGGCTAACCCAGAGCACTCGCCGTACTGGCCGAGGAGGCCGGACATGCTCGTGAAGCGCGTAGTGAGGGGCATGCTGCCTTATCACAGACCGAAGGGCAAGACCGCGTTCAGGCTGCTCAGGGTGTTCATGGGCGTGCCGGACGAGTTCAAGGGTGTGAAGCCGGTCGAATACAAGGGCAAGGAGCCGGACAAGCTCTATGTAAGGTACACGAGGATCTCGGAGCTCTCGAAGGCTCTCGGCTACAACAAGTTCGAGAAATAAAGAAGTGACGATAATGGCAGAAGAAGCGATTGAAACGGCAAAGGTTTCGGCGGCAGAACAGCCAGCCGCGGCAACTGCGGTAGCAGCAGCGCAGCCCGAGAAGAAGGCGAAGAGGACGCCGCGCGCGAAAGGCGCGGCCGCATCGTCAGCATCCACATCTGCCGCTCCGGCGAAGAAGAAGCAGAAGGGCGTGAAGCACGTGCTGGTCCATGCCAAGAGGAAGGAGGCGGTGGCAAGGGCCGCGATAAAGGAGGGGCACGGCGCGGTGCGCATAAACGGCTTCGACATAAGCACGTTCCCGCAGAAGAGCCTCGTCTCGGTTGTCATGGAGCCGATAAGGATGTCAGACATAACGGCCGAGCTGGCCAACAGGGTCGACATAAGCGTAAGCGTGAGCGGCGGGGGATTCAGCTCGCAGGCGCAGGCGGCGAGGAACGCTATAGCGAAGGGAATAATAGAATACACGGGCAGCGACTCTATAAGGAGGCTCTACGCGTCTCACAGCAAGTACCTTCTAACTGACGATTACAGGAGGGTGGAGCCGAAGAAGTACAAGGGCCCGAAGGCCCGTGCGAGGTTCCAGACATCTTACAGATAATGGATAATGCTAACTCTGACGTAGGTGTGATGAAATGATGATTCCGGTAAGGTGCTTCACGTGCGGCGCAGTAGTCGCGGACAAGTGGGAGGAGTACGACCGCAGGGTCAACCAGGAGCACGAGGACTCCGGCAAGGTGCTGGACGCCCTTGGAGTTAAGCGCTACTGCTGCAGACGTATGTTCATCGGCAACGTTGAGCTGATAGACGAGATAATAAAGTTCGGAAGGAAGTAGGAAGCAAGTAAGAAATAAGCGTGCGGGAGGCGTTAATTAATTTAAAGGTTGATGACAAAATAATGCATGCGGGGCCGTCTGCTAGCTTGGTAGGCTTCTACCTTGGGGTGGTAGCGACCCGAGTTCAAAAGGCTGAAAAAAAGGCTCGCCTGAAAATCTCGGCGGCCCCACATGAAATCGAAAATATCACGGTGTTGAATGATGACTGAAGAAGAGCAACAGCTGCTTGCCAACCAGAACGAGTACCTCGAGGTTGGCATACACATCGCGTCTAAGTCCAAGATGCAGGGGATGAAGAGGTTCATATACAAGACGAGGGACGACGGACTCTACCTGCTCGACCTGAAGACGATAGACAGCCGCATAAGGCTGGCCGCCAACATGATTGCGAAGTACGACCCGAAGGACATAGTCGTGACAGCATCGAGGATATACGCGGTGGCAGCGGCCGAGAAGCTCGCCCAGATAATAGGCGCAGGATTCATGCGCGGGAGGGTCAAGCCCGGAGTATTCACAAACCCGAACAGGGAAGACTTCCAGGAGCCGAAGCTCATACTCATAAGCGACACCAGGAACGAGAAGCAGGCCGTCAAGGAGGCGAGCAAGGTCAACATCCCGATAATAGCGCTCTGCGACACGGACAACCTGATAAAGTACGTGGACCTGATCATACCTGCGAACAACCGCGGAAGGAGGTCGCTCGCGTTCATCTACTACCTCCTCGCAAGGGAAACACTCAAGGCGAAGGGCGCGATAAAGGCCGACGAAGAGTTCACGTACAAGATATCAGACTTCGAGGCGAGGATGGATGCCTCTGCTCCGAGGCCCGCGCGCATGCAGGAGGAGGAGCCGGCAGCCCAGCCGGCCGAAGTGGCCGCTGCGGCAAAGCCGGAAACGAAACCGGAAGAGAAAGCGGAAGGGAAAAGCTCCGATCCCGAAAGCGGAGAGGAAAAGAAATCCTAATCCTTAACTTCGAAGACACGCCGCATCCGTGCGCGTACATCCATATGCTGTTCATATGTGTATGTACACGGCTGCTGATACCAGGAACACGAGCAGCGCCACTCCCATCGACGCCAGGCTCAGGTTCCTGCCAAGCGAGAATTCCTGTGCGCTTATCCTCTTCCTTGTCATGCTTGCGCCCACATATATGAGCAGCGCATCCACTACAGCTATCGGCGCCGCGTACACCAGGTTGTACGCGAAAGGCGAATACATGAAGAACAGCGCGATGCTGAGCACCACTGCCTCTATGTATAAAAGGAAGGCGAGGAGACCCGTCCTTCGCATGCCTAAGTAGTACACCACGTTCCTGGAATGCCTGACACGCATGTCGCCTCTGAAGTCCCTCATCATACCATGCATTTCC
>JAKBHG010000079.1 GCA_021836925.1 Microcaldota archaeon
CTATGGGTACACGATGGTCGTGCTGGGACTGCTTGCGGGATGGTTGTCCGCGAAGTTCACAGTCAAGACGGCCCTCTACTCCGCCGCGGCAATATCATTCATAGGCCTTCTGGGCAGGGCGCTCTCGTCGGGCTATGACATGCTGTTCGCATTCCAGATAATAGCGGCAGTCGCATATCCGCTGGCCATGGCCCCTGTAGGGAGCATATCCGAATCGCTGTTCAAGGGAAAGTCCCATAGCGTTATAGGCATAAGCGTCGGGCTCCTGTTCCTCGGAATGGCTACAGGCGCGTTCGTCGGACCCAGCATATTCAGCAGCTTTGGGTTGTACGGCGCCTTCTGGGTAACCGTCATACTCGCTGCGATAGCCGCAGTATGGACGTTCTTCGGAATACGCGGATATCCGACGTTCTACAAGGGCAGGTCGCTTCGCGGATCCTTCAAGGTAGGCATGATAAAGAACTGGTATGTCGGCCTGATAATATCCTCGGCATCGGTGATGTTTGGCGGGATAGCATCTGAGTTGCTGATTGCCGGGCACATATCCGTGTCTACCGCGATAGCTTTCGGCGGCCTATTCGGAGGTCTCGCCTTCCTTGGATCTGCAATCGGCGCGATAGTGCTGCCTCCAATATTCGAGAGGTACAAGATGATAAGGGTCGGCCTCGTATCTACGTCGCTGCTCTCGTTCATTTTCGTCTTCATGATGGCGTACTTCCTGCCGCTCATGCCGATACTCGGGCTGCTGGCTGTTGCATACTTCCTGTTCGGGTTCTTCGGGAACGCGTTCTGGTCGATGGCTATGGCCTCTACGACCAATTACGTCAGCGACCCCGCAAAGGCAGGATTCGCGACGTCGATGTACAGCGTAGCCACCAACCTGGGAGTGGCCTTCGTGCCAGTCTTCCTTGGCCCGCTGTTCCTCGTACACGCGTATGCTGCTGTAGCCATAGTGGCCGGAATGGAGTTTGTAGGATTCCTGCTGGCGTTCACCCTCAAGGTGAACCCGGTCAGGGCCGTGAAGGCCGCGATGAAGGGCAGACGCAGGAGAAGGAGGTAAGCGCCTTTCATTCTTTTGCTTTTTTTCTTTTTCACTCCTTTTTCTTTTTGGTTTTCCCCAGGGCAGAGTCTATCGCGGATAACATCTCCTGCACGGGGGCCTTGACTCCGGTGAAGAGCCTGAACGCCACGACGCCCTGGTAGAGCAGGAGATCCCTGCCGGTCACGACCCTGCAGCCGATTGCTCTCGCGTCCCTGACAAGCCTGTTGTCCAGCGGCACGTAATTGGCGTCGAACACCACCATGCCCTTTCTCAGAAAGCGCTTAGGCACTGGCGTTGCGGTGGAGTTCTCGAGGGTTACGTTCGTGGCATTGGCAACGATGTCGGCATCCTCCATGGCGCGCGCGAGATTCTCGTCGTCGAGCTTCATGGCCCTGATGCCCCTGCCGCCGAGCCTCTCGACTGTCCTCTTCACTTCCATGGCCCTTGGGAGATGCCTGTTAAGGATTGTGATTCTCGGATTCCTTGCGCTCTTGAGTATCTCTACCGCGAACGCCCTTGCGGCTCCGCCAGCACCTAGTATGACGAAGCTCTTGCCGTCGACCTTCGTGACCCTTCTTACAGCTTCCATGAAGCCAGGGGCATCGGTGTTATAGCCGGTGAGCGTGCCGTTCCTGTTTATCACAGTGTTCACTGCGCCGATGGACTTTGCCTTCGGGTCTATCCTGTCGACATACTTCATAACTTCGACTTTGTGCGGACTTGTCAGCGTCATGCCCTTCATGCCTGTGCCGCGCATCATTTCCACCATCGCCTTTAAGGAAGCAGGAGGCACATCGAACGCGAGGAAAATCGCATCGAGGCCCAGCTTCCTGAACGCAGCGTTGTGCATCACCGGCGAAAGCGAGTGATGCGCAGGCATCCCTATTATGCAGAACAGGTCCGTGAGGTTGCCGCTCATCCTGCCGGCATACCTGACACCTGTTGGCGTGGTCCCGTTTTTCCTTGTCATATTATCGCCCCTTGCGCCTTCAGCTTGTCCTGCAGCTCATGCACCGGCACATCCTTGGCGCTTGCCGACTTTGCTATCGCTATCGAGGCTGCAACCGCGGCTGCATGGCCCATTGCCATAGCAGTGCCCGTCACCCTTGCGCTTGCCTGCGCGTCGAACTCGGCGCTGAGGCACCTGCCTATTGCGAACAGGTTGCCAACGCCCTTGACGACTATGGAACCGTATGGGATGTGGTACCACGAACCGTCCCCGCCGCGGAGGTGCTCGTAGACGACGCCCTTCACCGGATCATGTATTTCCAGGGGATGGCCGCAGCGCGCTATCGCGTCGTCGAACCTCTTGTTCCCGAGAACATCCTCGCGCCTAAGTACGTACTCGCCGATGGCCCTTCTCGTCTCGCGCATCCCTATCGAAGGCGCCGAGTCCATGAGATACGCCTTCTCGAAGCCCCCTACCTCTTCTATCAGGAAGTTGAGCGACGATACAACCTGGTGGCGCAGGTCGTGCATTGCTGCTGATACACCGAGCGCGTCCTTGAAGTCGCTTATCTTTGCGTGCGTCGCGTTACACACGAATTCTCCGGGCCTCATGGTGTTGAACAGGAACTCGGAATTCGCGTCAGGAAGGTAGAGCTTCCTCTCGCTCTTGGCCTTTTTCACAAGCGGAGGCAATATCCTTAGTCGCTCTATCCTGCCGCCGTTCATCACCACACCCACCAGGTCCTTGTGCTCATTCGCGAAGTCGATGA
>JAKBHG010000080.1 GCA_021836925.1 Microcaldota archaeon
TGCGATAAAGAGGCTCAAGTCCGTGAAGGTATGCCCGCACTGCAAGGCGCAGCAGGCCAAGATCAAGTTTGAGAAGCCGACAAGGTTCATGGTAGGCAGCGAGACGCTCAGGCCGGATGACGTGCGCGACTGGCTCTCTAAGATATCGGAGGACGACCTCATGCTGTTCGGCATAGACCCGAAGGCGACGAGGCCTGAATGGTTCGTGATAACAGCGCTTCTCGTGCCTCCCGTAAACGTAAGGCCATCAATAACACTCGAATCGGGAGAGCGCAGCGAGGACGACCTCACCCACAAGCTCGTTGACATAATGAGGGTCAACAGGAAGCTGGAGCAGGACATAGACGCGGGCGCTCCGCAGATAATAATAGACGACCAGTGGGAACTTCTACAGTACCACGTCACATCATATTTCGACAATGAGACGGCAGGCATACCTGTCAGCAGGCACAGGTCGGGCAGGCCGCTCAAGACGCTCGCGCAGAGGCTGAAGGGCAAGGAGGGAAGGCTGAGGTACAACCTTTCCGGCAAGAGGGTCAACTTCTCGGCGAGAAGCGTGATAACTCCGGACCCGAGGCTCTCGGTCAACTCGGTAGGCATACCTATAGACATCGCGAAAGGCATGACAATCCCACTGTACGCCACGAAATGGAACCTGGAGGAGCTGAAGGGATGGATGCAGAGGACCGAGTACCCGATGGTGATAAACACCATATCAAAAGAGGGCGTCAGGAAGAGGATAACCGAGACGAACAGGGAGGAACTGCTTGCGGCCCTGGAGCCCGGCACGGTGATAGAACGCCAGCTCATAGACGGCGACATCGCGCTCTTCAACAGGCAGCCCACGCTGCACAGGGTATCGATAATGGCACACATCGTCAAGGTGGTGCCCGACAAGACTATAAGGCTCAATCCATCGATAGCGCACCCGTACGGGGCGGACTTCGACGGGGACGAGATGAACGTCCACATACCCCAGACCCTTGAGGCGCAGGCCGAGGCGAGGTACCTGATGCAGCCGAAGCTGCTGCTCATGTCAGCCAAGGACAGCGCGCCGATATCGAGCCTTTCGGAAGAGCAGGTAATGGGGATGTACCTGCTAACGCAGGACGCCACACAGCTGGATCGCGTCGAGGCCACTGAACTTCTCTCGTACGTGGGCATAACGGAACTGCCTGAGCCACTCAAGAACGGGAAGTACAGCGGCAAGTCCCTGTTCTCCATGCTGCTGCCGGAAGACTACAGCACGGAACAGAAGGCAGGCAAAGAGAACGTAGTGACGATAAAGGACGGCAAGCTCAAGTCAGGCATCATAAACCACAGCGCGGTCGGAGGCCACGGCTTCCTCATAATGGAAATATTCGACCAGTACGGGCCAGACTACACCGAAGCCTTCCTGACAAGGTCGATAAACCTCGCGCTCAAGTACACATACACGCGCGGCATAACGATAAGCATCCGCGACTTCTACATAACCGATGAGATGAGGAAGGAGCGCGAGAAGTTGATAGAGTCCGTCAAGAGCAACGCGCTCACGGTGATGAACAACTACGACAAAGGCAAACTCGAGGCCCAGCCCGGCTACACTGTGAAGGAGACGTACAAGATGCTGCTTCTCGCGGAACTCGATTCTGCAAGAGACCTCGCCGTGTCGATAGTCAACAAGCACTTCGACTACACGAACAACCTGTTCCTGATGTCTGAGGTGCACGTGAGGGGAGACATAAGGACGATAGTGCAGACCAGCCTGCTGCTCGGCCAGCAGAACGTTAGGTCCGACAGGCCGACGCGCGGCTACTCCGGCAGGGCAATACCTTACATCGCGAAGAACGAGGATACCCCTGAGGCGAAGGGCTTCATAAAGGACAGCTTCTTCGACGGGTTGAAACCAATGGAGCTATACCTCCACGCGATGGGTGCCAGGGCATCAATGCAGTCCAAGTCCCTGATTACCGCAGTAAGCGGATACCTGATGAGGAGGCTGATAAACGCCATGCAGGACTTCTACGTTGAGAAGGACATGAGCGTGAGAGGCGCAGGCGGCGCACTGCTGCAGACCGTATACGGCGGCGACGGGATAGACCCGATGATGGCAGGCGCAGCGAACGCGGCGAAGAAAAAGAAGTGATATTATGAAGAAGGAAGAGAAGGTCAACGAGAGGTACAACGTCGCGTACGGCGAAGCAGTCGGAACAGTTGCGGCGCAGTCGCTCGGGGAGCCGACTACGCAGATGGTCCTCGGGTCTCTGCACACTGCAGGAATCAAGACCATAGTCACGACTACAGGCCTGCCGAGGATGATGGAGATCGCAGACGCAAGGAAGAGGCCGATGAGCCCGATGATGGTAATACATTTCGATGGCAAGATAAGCAAGGACTATGAGAAAGTGAGGGCGATAAGGTACAAGCTCGAAGAGGTCCGACTCTCCCAGCTCATCGAAGGCTATGAGGAGGATTTCAGGACAGGCAGCCTGATTATAAGGCTCGACAAGTCCAAGCTCGAAGCGTACGAGATAACACCCAAGAAGGTGATGAACGCGTTCGAGTCGAAGTCGACAGTCGAGGCTACTCTTGTCGACAATTCCACCATAAGGGTGAAAGCAAAGAAATCGAAGAGCGAGAAGGAGACAGCCGCCAGCGAGAGCAAGATAAAGTATTACAGAATGACGTTCATGAACGCGCTTTCGACCGTTGTCTCAGGCATACCGGGCATAATAAAGGCGGTGACCGAC
>JAKBHG010000081.1 GCA_021836925.1 Microcaldota archaeon
GATAGAAGGTTCTTTCTTCGTCTTTTCCATTATTGAGCCTGCTTATAGTCAGTATATCGAATGCTGCACCCACCGGTAAAAATCGAGCTGTGCGACACCATAGACGCGAGTATATTTTTGCCGTCCGTGTTACCGAGTATCGCCTCGGAGCAGCGTTCCGGGTGCGGCATCATGCCGAACACGTTCCTGGCCTCGTTGCATATGCCCGCGATATTGTGCGCGGAGCCGTTCGGGTTAGACTCCTGGCTAATTTCCCCGTCCTTGTCGCAATACTTAAGCACGACCTGGCCGTTCTCTTCGATTCTCGCAAGCGTCTCGTCGTCCGCGAAGTAATTGCCCTCCGCGTGCGCGATGGGGATGCGCAATACGTCGCCCCTGTTGCAGCAGCGCGTAAAAGGCGTCTGCTCGTTTTCCACTTTCACATAAACATCTTTACATATGAACTTCAACGACTCGTTCCTGAGCATAGCGCCAGGGAGTAGCCCGGCCTCAAGCAGTATCTGAAATCCGTTGCAGATGCCGATTACAAGGCCGCCGCATTTTGCAAAGCCGTCCACCGCCTTCATAACAGGGGAGAAGCGCGCGATAGCCCCCGTGCGCAGGTAGTCGCCGTAAGAAAACCCGCCGGGTATTATCACGCCGTCGTATTTCTTCTGGAACGACTCTTCCTTGTGCCAGATGAAGTCAACCTCCTGGCCCAGGACGTGCTTCATTGCGTGATAGCAGTCATGGTCGCAGTTGCTGCCGGGGAAAACGATGACGGCATATCGCATATAAACCTCTTTATTAATAGCTGCCATTCCGAGCGCAGCGAAGAATCTGGTTGCAAGTCACAGAGGCGGATTCTTCGGCGTTGCCTCAGAATGACAAATTTTCTACTCTATCACGAAATGATAATCCTCTATCACCGTGTTCGCCAGGAGCTTATCGCACATCTCCCTAAGCTGGGAATCAGCCTTGGCTTTATCCGTCTCATCGAGTTTTATCTCGACGTACTTTCCGAGCCGAACATCCTGCACGTTCCCGTAGCCGAGCGAACCAAGCGAATGCTGGACGGCCTTACCCTGCGGGTCGAGGACACCCTTCTTCAACGTGACAAATACCTTTGCGTTCATTCGCACACCCTCCGGCAGACTTCCTGGTATGCTTCCTCGACCTTGCCGAGGTCGCGGCGGAAGCGGTCCTTGTCCATCTTCTCCATTGTCTTCTTGTCCCAGAATCTGCACGTGTCCGGGCATATCTCGTCGCCCAGGAGAACCCGCCCGCCGTGCCGCCCGAACTCAAGCTTGAAGTCAACGAGTATTATGCCGCGCTTGTCGAAATAGCCCCTGAGCGTACGGTTAACCTTTAGCGCCGTGCTCCTTATCGTCTTAAGTTCCGACGGCGTCGCCCATCCGAGAGCGATGACCGTGTCGTCGTTCACAAGCGGGTCGTCGAGCTCGTCCTTCTTGTAATAAAATTCGAGGATGGGCTTATTTACCTTCGTCCCTTCTTCTACGCCGAGCCTCTTCGACATGCTTCCGGCGACTATGTTCCTGATGACAACCTCAACCGGTATAATCTCCAGCTTCTTGACCAGCATGTCCCGGTCGTTCAGCCTCTTCACGAAATGCGTCGGCACGCCCTTGGATTCAAGAAGCGTGAACAGGCGCTCGGAAATCCTGTTATTCATTATTCCCTTGTTCACGATTGTCCCGCGCTTCTTCGCGTTGAAGGCCGTGGCGTCGTCCTTGAAGTGCTGGATATAAAGACCTGAATCGGCTGTCTTGTAGATTTTCTTCGCCTTGCCCTCATAGATCATCCTGCCTTTTTTCGTCTGCATGACTTTTCTCCCGTTCAAATTCATCCGCGTGTATTCTCGAAAACCCGCCTAAATATCACGTCCACGTTTTTCGTATGGTATTCAAGTGAGAAGCACTCAAGCAACTCTTCCTTTGAGAGCGCTTTCATTACTTCTTTATCCTTCCGCAGGAGTGCCTTGAAATCCTTGCCCTTTTCCCATACCTGCATGGCGTTTCTCTGGACGACCCTGTATGCAATCTCCCGCGAGAGGCCTTTCTCCGTGAGAGCGAGCAACACGCGCTGTGAATTTACAAGTCCCTTCATTTTATTCAGATTCGCAAGCATGTTCTCAGGATAGACGAGCAGGTTCTTTATGACGCCGGTGAAACGTTTCAGCATGTAGTCCATTAGTATAGCGCTGTCCGGCAGTATAACGCGCTCCACCGAGGAATGACTGATGTCGCGCTCGTGCCAGAGGGCGATGTTCTCGAATGCGGCCAGCATGTTGCCCCGGATTACCCTTGCCAGGCCGGAGATGTTCTCGGAGGCTATGGGGTTCCGTTTGTGCGGCATCGCAGATGAGCCTTTCTGCCCCTTCGAGAAATACTCCTCCGCCTCGTAAACCTCCGTCCGCTGGAGATGCCGTATCTCAATCGAGAACTTGTCGAGCGAGGACGCTGTCATTGCAAGCGCGGATATGTATTGCGCATGACGGTCCCTCTGCACCACCTGTGTGGAAACCGGTGCAGGCTTAAGCCCGGCCTTCTTGCAGACGTATTCCTCGACGGCTGGGTCCACGTTCGCAAAAGTCCCCACCGCGCCGGAGATTTTCCCGCAGGCGGCGACTTCCCTCGCCTCTTCCATCCGGCGCAGATTGCGCTTCATCTCGTCGTGCCAGAGCGCCATCTTGAGGCCGAAAGTAACCGGCTCGGCATGGATTCC
>JAKBHG010000082.1 GCA_021836925.1 Microcaldota archaeon
ATTGTGGCTATACTACCTATTGGTAGTGTTACGTTGTCCATGTTAATCGATGAACTCGTAACCTCCTACCTTTTAAGGTTTAATGTGGCGAAGTTAAGTCTTAATATCAAACCCTATTAATCAATATCGTCTGGGAACTGACACAAAACTCGTTCTTCCATCCCTGTCGAATACTTCAGCCGTCTGTATCTCTCGTCTCGTTGTCCTTTGCAAAGGCGTTGGTGATCTGCACCACAAGATGCGGGCCACCGTTCGGGGAGAGCGAGTAGTTAAGCCACACGTTTCCTACGAAGTGGCCGGCGCCAACCATTCCCTGCGAGTTATAGCAATGAAAGAGCATATTGAATACGGATCCCGACGGGATTGCCACACTCGACGGATTGTTGTTGTCTGTGGAGAGCATGGCTCCGTTCACGTACGCGCCTGAGTTTCCGGATGGGGCTAGGCCCGCGTTTCCGTACTCGGGGTAACCGCTGCTGTTCGTTCTAGAGGAGCACGATATGGCGTTGATGTATATGGTGCTGCCGGTTGACTGGAGCACGCTCATCATGAAGGTTCCGTTGGCGAAGAGCATGGCGTTCTCGCACGAGTAGCCCGGGGCCGCCACGCAGATGTCGTCCTCGGTAAGGCCATTGAAGATATAGAGATAGAGGGACAAGAGCACTATTGCCATCAGTATCAGTGACAGGACGTACTGGGCAAGCACCTCCATGGCTCTCTCCTTCATCTCCGACAGGGCAGTTTCATCATCTCCAACGTCGAGCCTGACCACCATGGCATCACGCTATCTCCGTGCCGCGGCCTATGAGGTAGGCACCGAATGCGGCAACCCATATGAATAAGGGATACACCACCATCCTCTCTATGCCTCCGGCCCCGAGTCCTGCGGTCAGCCCGAAAAGACTGAGGGCCATCGATGCCAACATTGACGCCCCTATGGCTACGGAGAAGATGCCCATCGGGCGCCTGAGGAACCTGGCAGAGTAGGTTATGACGAGGGCCATCGAGATGAGCGCGGCATACTCCCAGAAAAGCTCAAGCCTGCCTGCCGTCTTGTTGAAGATTGAGACCAGAATCGTGCCAATGCCGCCCAATGCGCCCCACAGCAGCAGGAACGGCGACCTGTAGATCTTCCCTACAAGGTAGAACGAGACAAGGAAGGCAACCCCGAAGAGGAAGAGCGAGGCGTTGTAAAGATCCCCCATGCTTCCCAGCCCTAGCTCGTCTATGTACTGGTACGCTGGCGAGTATGTCGGATATAGCGACGAGGTCGCTATAATCGCAATGAAGAGCAGCGTGACCGATACCAGGAGCAGGGATCCTGCAACTCTAACGTAGTTGAACTGCTCTGCATCCTTCCTCTTTGCCTCTGCCGTTCTGTCAGTTCCGCCTATGAGGTACGCACCGTAGGCTATGCCCCAGATGTGTATCAGGTAGACGTCAACGTTCTCTGTGCCCCCCGATCCCAGGACTCCTGTATACCCGGTTACGATGAGAAGGAGGAGTATAAGCATCACCAGGCCCGCTGCGGTTCCGAAGTACCTGAACTGGCTCCTGATCAGATTCAGGTATGCCAGGCCAAGCACCAGGATGCAGAGCAATGCGAAGTTGCTGTACAGGCTTATGTAGTAGATCAGGCCCCAGCTTATGTTGAAGAGAGAGAGCAGTATTATCGTGATGCCGTTGAGTATTCCCGCATAGAAGATCCTATTTCTATAGGACTTGAGAAGGAGGTAGTATGCAACTGCCTGGCCTATTCCGAGCAGTACGCTTATCAGCGTGAAGGGCGTGAAGTTGGTTCCAAGCACTATCACGCCAACATAGGAAGTCCTTGGCGTGTAATTGCTGGTGGTCGAAGTGGCAATGTTCACCGCAATGAGGTGCAGTGCGGTTAGGGCAAGCAGCAGCCATCCTGCCGCATTTATGCGTCTTGCCATTACCGAAGAGGACCCCATAGCGAGCCATTGGCCTGCAACAAATAAAAATGTTATTGGTGTGCCGGAAGCGCCATGGCTGGCTAACCTGACGGCTTCTCCTTCAGGACAATAGTGACCTGCGAGACCAGGTATGGCCCTCCTGACGGGGTCAGTGAGTAGTTTATCCAGACGTTCCCGTCGAACTGCTGCGACGAGTTGTACAATCCAGTCATGGTGTAGCAGGGCAACGTGATATTGAAGCTGGATCCGTACTGCACGGGCAGCGAGAGCGGAACTCTGCGCGGCACAGGTTCGCCATCGATCCTGACCCTCCTGTCCTGTCCCTGAGTTACGCCGGGATCGCCATACATCGGGTATCCGCTGCTGTTTATTGCCGATGAGCACGCCGCGGCGTCGATGTACATCTCGTCGTAGCTCATCTGCGAGAGCCTGATGTTGAGCGTACCGTTCTGGTACATCGAGGAGCTCTCGCATCCGTATCCCGGAGCGGCAAAGCACGAGTTGACCGGAGTGCCTTCGAATATGAGCAGGTAGAGGGCCGCCATAAGCACTACCACGGACCCGACCGCCCACATGTAGTTGGCCGATACCTCTACGACTACTCCCTCAATCTCCACCATGCGCATCAATTCTCTTGCCGCCATTGCCGATCAGGTAGGCACCGAATGCGGCAACCCATATGAATAAGGGATAAA
>JAKBHG010000012.1 GCA_021836925.1 Microcaldota archaeon
GACGGCGCCCATTCCACGTTGAGGACGGGATAGCCGCGCTTCGAGTCTGACTGCTTTATCGTGAATAGGTGGCCTACAGCCGGGGCTATGAACAGGGTGGAACCGCCGTTGTCTATCTCGTAGTAGCCGGCCCGGCCGTTGCTAACTCTCTTCTGTTTGTTGTCGCCGAGGGCTATGGCTATCCTGAGCGCGACGCTTGGCTTCTCTGCGACTATGAGCGTATTCATGAAAACACGGACAGAGTTACACTTGAGGCAACATATTTATTTGTTCTTGACTCGCTTCGTCTTTCCCGAAACTGCCTTCGCTTCCGGGCGGGACACAGGGGAACGCTCGCTGGAAGCAAGCCTTGCGACGTAAAACCCTATCACGATGCCGATTATCGCGGTCGTGTAGAACGCAATGCCTGCTCCGTAATATATAAAAAAGAGGATTGCCAATATAGCGAATACGATTGTGAGCAGTGGCAGTACCATCTGCCTGATTTCCTCAACCTCAAACGAAATTTCCATGGTACCCATGCAGACTTACGTTGTAATATTTATAACACTTTTTGCTGCGGCGCTCGCAGCCGTAGCGCAGATATTCCTGAAAAGCGGGCTGAAGAAGGAGCTTGTGACACTGAAGGAAATCGTCAATGTGGTGAGGGAGCGGAACGTAATGGTTGGCATTATCATTTACTTCATAGGCCTTGTCATCTATCTGTACGCCCTGAAGAACGCGCCGCTGTCGATCGTGTATCCGACGTTCGGAAGCGTGTTCATATTCACGGCGCTGCTTTCCGCATTGATGCTGCACGAGCGGATGGGCAGAATAAGGGTAGTGGGCATAGCGCTTGTCTTCCTTGGAGTGATACTGGTTTCGGTTACAATATAGCGTGATTGGATGGCTGTCAGGATCGGGAAGAAAGGCGTCAACATGCTGCTCCTGGTAGTGTCGACATTCCTAGGCGCGGTCGGCCAGTTCTTCTTCAAGGACACGTTCGTCGTGTCGGGTTTCGCCATCATGCCTTTCCTTATAGGGCTTGCCGCCTACCTTCTGTCTTCAGGTGTCTACTTCTACGTGCTGAGCCGCACGCACCTGAGCTGGTCATACAGCCTCGGAGGCCTCAGCTACATATTCACGGTGCTGTTTGCTGCAGTCTTCCTTGGCGAAAACGTGCCAATCCTGAGATGGGTCGGGGTATTCGTCATAACGTTCGGCGTCCTGCTCATAGGAAGCAGCTGACATACGGCAGGCACAAAATGGTTGCGGCTGGACAGGGAAAGGTAAAACGAGCAAAACAGGCAGAAATAAAATAAAAGGAGGAAAAGAAAAGCAGCTTGGCGTCAGAACCTGTGCTTGGAGTAGTACGCTACGACTGCTATGATTATTATCGCAATAATCACTATCACAGCCGCTAGGAGGTACATGTACTCCTGGCCTGCAGGTATGCCGCTATGGGGCGTGCTCTGCACGGTCGTCGGGGCGCTGGTAGACGCGTTCGACGGGACCGTACTTGTTGGCACTGTCGTAGAAACGGATGAGACAGGTATTGGGGTCGTAGGCGAAAGCACTGCGATAGTTGCATTCGTATAGTTCTTGGCCTGGTTGTTCCCCGACTCGTACAGCACCAATGTATAATTACCTACAGGGGTTGTAGAGTTCGCTGATATTGTCATCCTTGAATTATATGGCGGCACCCCATAGCCGTTGGGTATGTACACTGTTATGCCCTTCGCTGAAAGATTCTTTGCATTGACCGCTATCAGCGTAGAGCCGGAAGCTGTGCCGTTTACCAGGGAAACCGTTGCGTTGACATTTGTTGAGTTGCCCTGATGTACATAAATTATATTGCTAGGCAAAGTGAGTTTTGAGGTTCCGACCACCTGCGCATTTGCAAGCGACATTGCGACAGCCAGAAAGAGCATGGTTGTGAATATTTGTTTCTGCATTCCATTCACCTAGATGTTGAATGTAAGAGAAGGTTTAAAGTTTTTATCTTAGCTCTCCAATCCCACCCACCGCAAGTGTTAAAGGTTTTGCAAGACAATGCATGTCAGATGGGCTTGTACGACTTCAGCGGCGACGAGACGAAGGACGGCATACACGTAAAGCGCTCCGACATAGCTTACGCGCACATGAGGGATCCTAAGCTGCTCAGGTACTATTACAAGGCGAAGACTGTGTCGATGCTCGGCGGCTCCGACATAGAGGTTTCTTCACCAACGGACCTCTTCATAGGAAGATACGGCTATCCGAAGGTTTTCATAGGCCCGATGATGCCGCCGCAGTTCGGCGACACATCTCTTCTTGGCGCGCCAGAGAGGTGGACCGACCTGTCGATGGAACAGATAGTCGACTTCCGTATGCGCCTCGTCAGGGGCATGCACCTCTCGAACGTGCACGATGTCGAAAAAGGACGTTATGAGGAGTATGTAAGGGACCTGGCCCTTGCAGAGAAACCCGCTGATGCGGAGATGAGGTTCAAGGGCAAGCCGTATGTGCGAATGGAGCTCAGGGATGAGGTGCAGCCGTACGGCCCGACGGTCAAGATGGATGATTTCAAGCTTTACAATTTCTACGCTGACAGGAAGGTAGAGAGTCTCTACACAGACATAGACGCGAAGGCTACTACTGCGGTTGTGGAGCTTTACAAACGCGGAGTGCCAGTTTCGAAGATACAGAAGGGGCTCTCAGCAGGGCTTTTCGGCATCGAGAAGAATAGGAGGTTTGTGCCTACCAGATGGAGCATAACAGCGGTTGATGACACTATCGGGAAGGACAATCTGAGGACCGTGAAGCACTCCGATACGCTTGATGCGACTTACCTATACTACAACGACTCGCTGGACAACAGGTGGTTCATACTGATGATGCCAGGCAGCTGGCAGTATGAGTCGATAGAAGCATGGTATCCAGGAACGGTATGGAACGAGGACGGCAAGAACGTATCAATATTTGGGTCATATGAGGGTTACACCGGCAGGAAGACATACGCAGAGATAGGCGGCTGCTACTACGCTGCTAGGCTCGCGGTGAGCGAGAAGCTGATCAGGCGTGGTAAGCAGGCGATGGTGCTTATACTCAGGGAATGCCATCCTGGATACACGATGCCCGTAGGGGTATGGAACGTCCGCGAGCACGTGCGCGAAGCGCTCAGGAAGGACCCGATAGTGATGAATAGCCCGGACGAGGCGTTCGGCTACATGTCCAAGCTGCTCGACATACCAGTCAAGGCATGGATAAAGAACAGCCACATGCTGAAGGACATGCTGACGCAGAGGAGAATATCCCAGTACGTGAAATAGCCAATCCCTCAGAATAGTCTCTTCTGGCCCTTGCTGTTTATCAGCGAGGATACGCGGACGCCGTACTTCTTCACGCGCTTGCCGTCGAAAAGTATGTCTGTAAGCTTCCTTGCAGTCTCAGCCAGCGTTTCGAGCGAATCAGTGTAGTTGCCCAGCCTCTTGCTCTTTATCCGCTCGGTGAAGTCGTCGTACCTCGCCTTGACCGACACGGTCCTGAACCATAGGCCCTTCTTGTTTATCTCCTCAACCACCGAGCGTGAGAGCTCATTCAAGAGGGGGTACACCTCAATTGCGTGCAGCGCAGGATCTATCGCCTTCTCCCTGCTTATAGAGATGACGTCATATGATTCTACAAGCCTGCTGTTATCCGTACCGTTGGCAAGGAGGTACAGCTCCTTGCCGAAGGAGCCGAGCGCGTCTATGAGCACCATCGGATCCGCGCTCGCAAGCTGCGATATCTTCATTATCCCTATCGCGTTGAGCCTCTCGGAGGTCTTGGGCCCTATGCCAGGCATCTTGCCTATGTCCATTCCGCCTATGAAATCCTTGACCTCGTCAGGCATCACCACCTTCAGGCCGTTGGGCTTTGCGCTGTCGCAGGCCATCTTTGCAAATACCTTGCCGGATCCCACTGCCACAGTGCACGGCAAGGAGGATGTCTTCCGGATGGCCGCTTTTACCTCGTTCGCGAACGCGAGCGCCGAATCGCGGTCCATGTCATCTATCCCCATCGCGGCCTCGTCTATGCTCATGACGTCAAGCGGCTTTCCATACTCCCGCAGCCGCGCCATTATCGCATCCGATATGCTCTGGTAGTAGTCCCAATCCTCCTGTAGGTAGTTGACGTCGCCCTTCAGCTTCACGGCCATCGGCAGCGGCATGGCACTGTGTATGCCGTACTTCCTCGCCTCGTAGTTGCATGTCATGACAACGCCCTTGCCGGAATCCCTGCTCTCGCTGGTCCCCACTATGAGGGGTTTGCCCTTGAACTCAGGGTGGCGCAGCTCCTCACATGCGGCAAAGAAGTAATCCATGTCAATGTAGAGGACGAGCATCCTCGCATCACTAAACAGTATTTTAACTTTTACTTTAATAGTTTACTGGGGTCGCATGAGGAACTACGTCTTCGGCGGAGCTTTCTACCCTGAGAAGGAGGAGGAGGCCAGCGTCATGGTAGCGAAGCTCATAAGCGAGGCTAAGGTGGAGATCAGGTACCTCGAGAGTGCGACTGCATATGTCGTCCCGCACGCAGGTTACGCATATTCAGGCGCGACGGCTGCACATACTTACAAGGCCATGATGGTCAACAAAGAGTTCGACAAGGTCGATACCATAGTAATATTGGGGCCGAACCATACAGGACTGGGCGAGCCTATATCGGTATCGATGCAGGACTGGAACTCGCCTGTCGGAATCGCCCGCAATGACAAGGAGCTGTCGAAGGCGATAGCCTCCCATTCCGGGATGAGCACTGACGAGAATGCGCACCAGGAGGAGCACTCGATAGAGGTTCAGCTGCCCTTCCTGCTCAGCTTCGCCTCATCGAAGAGGTTCTGCTTCATATGCATGGGAGACCAGAGTATGAAGATGAGCGTGGAGATTGCGAACGCAATAGAGACGGAGGCAAGGAAGCTCAAGAGGAATATAATACTGCTCGCGAGCTCCGACATGAACCACTATGAGGATGAGAACACGACAATAAGCAAGGACTCGCAGGTCATCGAGCCATTGAAGAGGCTGAACTATGAGGCGTTCAACAATGCGCGGATGAAGCTGAACCAGAGTGCGTGCGGCTACGGCCCGGTTACCGTCGCAGCGGCGTTCGCAAAGGACAACGACTGCGACAGGGGAATGCTGCTCAAATATGACACTTCCGCCTCGTCCTCGAATGACCGTTCCAGCGTGGTGGGCTACGCCGCGCTCGCGTTTGTCAGGGATGAGGCAAAAAAGAGAGAGTTAAATAACTTGTTCCGCAATTAAATACGATTTCCTGGGTGTGAGTGAAAGATGTCAGTACTTGGCATAAACGATTCGCACGATGCTGGAGCCGCAATAGTCGGGAACGGCGAGATAGAGAGCGCGATAAACGAGGAGCGCTTCACGAAGAGGAAGAACGACGTCGGCTTCCCGTTCAACTCGATAAGGTATCTCGCATCATCGGAATATGGCAGTGACATTGACTCGGTCGCGCTCGGTTGGATAGGCGGCAACGCATTGGTTTCGAGAGTCTTCCCGTCTTGGGACAGGAAGCGAAGGTCCATGTGGAGGCGTGAGCTGCCGAAGCCTTCCAGGCTAAGCATGCATGCCTCAAACATTGTCTACAAGCTGGTGCAGAACCAGAACCCAAAGTTTCTCTGGAAGGCGGCGGGCGACTACATAAGCAGGAGCGTCACCCTGAGGAAGCTCGGGTCGATAGACGCGGGCCTCTCGAAGAAGAAGTTCTACATGGTAGAGCACCATATGGCTCATGCAGCCTCGGCATATTATCCTTCAGGATTCAAGAATGCGCTTATAATAACGCTTGACGGGGCCGGAGATGGGCTGTGCGGCAGCGTTTCGGTCGGCGACAACGGCGAGATAAGGAGGCTCGCTGAGTTCAAGGCAAGCGCAAGCCTCGGCATATTCTTCGGGGCCGCGACAGTCTCTTGCGACATGCGCTATGCCGAAGACGAGGGCAAACTGATGAGCCTTGCGGCATACTCTTACCCTGCAGAGATAGAGGCGCTGAACAGGATATGCAGGTATGATGAGAAGAGGAACACTCTCGTGTCCGACATGGGAACGAGGAATGAGATACTTCTCGCCGAATACATGAAGGACCACATACTCTCTAAGAACGACAGGGAGTCGTTCGCATATGCGGTGCAGAGGCACCTGGAGAAGCAGGTGCACGCGATCGCGTCGCACTGGCTGAAGGAGACAGGGTTACACAACCTCGCGGTTGCAGGAGGCCTATTCTCCAACGTGATAGTCAACCGCATGCTGCAGGAAATGCCGGAGGTGGAGCACCTGTTCATATTCCCGCAGATGGGCGACGGGGGGCTTTCGGCAGGCGCTGCTGCATATGTCGACTTCATGGAGAACGGGAAACTCGGTGGTAAGCAGATACAGCACTCGTATTTCGGGCCGGAGTACGGCGATGACGAGATAGAGAAGGCGATAAAGGGCTGGAAGGAAGAGCACCACAGCATAGAATACGAGCGCGTCGGAGACCCTGCGGAATATGCCGCGGACATCGTGGCGCGCGAGAACAAGGTATTGCTCTGGTTCCAGGGTAGGATGGAGTACGGCCCGAGGGCCCTCGGCAACAGGAGCGTGATAGCGATGCCGAACGACAACAAGAACAGGGAGATAATAAACCTGATAATAAAGAAGAGACCCTACTACCAGCCGTTCGCGAGCACCATTCTGGAAGAGGACGCGCGTGCGCTGCTTGAGGACTACAAGGAGCCGAACAGGTTCATGACGATAGGCAACAAGGTTAGGGAGAAGCACGTTAATGACATGGTCGCCGCGGCGCACGTCGACAATACTACGAGGCCGCAGATCCTAGGCAGGGAGGAGAACTTCCTTTACAGGAAGGTGATAGAGGGCGTCAGGAAGCGCAGCGGCATAGGCGCGGTGCTCAACACCAGCCTCAACAAGCACGGAAAACCGATAGTCATGGCGCCAGAGGACGCGCTCTGGACACTCGACAATACCGGAGCTACATTGCTCATGATAGGCAATTACCTGGTTAGGAAAAAGGGAAGCAAATAACTGGGAAGCGAAATGAAGCCTCCGCGGCAGCCTTATCACATTACCACATTACCTTAGTATTCCTATGCCGGAGAACGCGCGGCCGGAATAGAGGACGAACCTGCCTAGTTCCTTCGTCTCGCTGAAGCTCTCCGCAGCTATCCTTGACTTTAGCTTGAGGGTAGCCTCGACGGCCGTCAGAGGCTCAGTCTCCTTCGGTTTGTAATACTTCCCGGTTACAGGATCTATGTGCTTCGTTATCCTGATGGAGCTAACTGGCACCTCCACGCCGTTGAACCTTATGCTTGTCCCCTTGCCCAGCTTGTCGGTGACAAAAATAAGCGCGTTCACCGAGTCCGTCGCCTTCGGAGGATGGCCCGCGTCGCTTATTACCGAGCCTCTGACTTCGCCAGATATTTTCCTGCTAAGCCTGATGGCCGCGCTGTCGCCGGTTTTCGTGGAGGTAACTGACTTCCCCTTTAGTATTACCCTGTCCACTTTCGCGGACACGCCTGAAGGCACTATGCGCACCGTGTCGCCCTTCCTTATCCTGCCCTTAAGCATCTTGCCGGCAACTGTGTCCCTTTCGCTGCCGAGGAAGCCCTGCAGGGCCATCCTAGCCCCAGGGCCGCTGCTGCGCGTTGCGGGCACGCGGGACATAACATATAGCGTTTCGATCAGGGAATTGCCCTTGTACCACTTCATGCCTGCGCTCCTCTTAACAAGGTTGTCGCCCTTGTAGGCCGATATAGGTATGAACGCCACATTCTTGCCGGAAAAGCCTATACCCTCTATGAACGGCGATAGGCTCTCCTTCACCGACCTGAACGGGCTTTCGCTGTAGCCGACAGTGTCCATCTTGTTCACCACCACTATAAGCCTGTCTATGCCCAGCATCCTGGCTATGAAAAGGTGGCGCTTGGTCTGGCCCCTTATGCCCTCATCCTTCTGCACTGATACTAGGAGAACGGCGGTTGAGGCGTACGACGCGCCGCTTATCATGTTCTTTATGAGCTCCTCGTGCCCCGGCACGTCTATGAAAGAGAATGCCACGTTCTTGTACGGTATCTCGGCCCTCGTTATGTCTATAGTGAGGCCGCCCAGCCTCTCCTCGTAGAAGCTGTCCATGATGAACGCTGGCTCGAAGGACTTGTGGAGCCTCTTGCTGTACGTCTCGGCCTCCTTTATCCTCGCCTGCGTGACCGCTTTAGACAGCATCAGCATGCTGCCGAGCAGCGTTGACTTCCCGTGGTCCTTGTGGCCGAGCAGGGTTATGTGAAGTACGTCCATGCCATCACGCCGTCACATGTACCCGAGAGCGCGGAGGCGCTGCATCGCCATCTCCTTCTCCTTGTCCATGGCCCTGCCGGACCTCTCCTCGATCTTCGTCGTGCTGAGCTCCTTGATTATTTGGTCGATGGTCTTCGCATCCGACTTGACAGGGACCGTGCAGTGCGTGCACCCCAGGCTCCTGTACCTGAATCCGTTCCTTGAGAAGTACAGAGGGTTGACCGGCACGCGCTCTTTCTTTATGAAGTTCCACACGTCTATCTCATTCCAGTCGAGCAACGGATGCACCCTGATGTGGCCTTCGGCGTCGTCATTGGAAGAGTAGTCGTCCCAGAGCTCTGCAGGCTGATTCTTGTAGTCCCACTTGAACTCCTTGTCCCTCGGGCTCATGTAGCGCTCCTTTGCCCTTATCCCGTGCTCGTCCCTGCGTATTGACACTATCAGGGCATCAAAACCGTGCTCCTTCATGACCTTCTTCAGCGTCTCAGGCTTGTTCTGGCCGCAGCATGCCGAGCCCATCGAGTCGGGCTTGATCTCGCTGTGCGCCACTATGAGATCCAGGTTCCATTTCTTGGCAAGGCTCTCCCTGAATGCGTATGTCTCGGGAAAGTCTATCCCGTTGTCTATGTGTATTACTGGAAACGGCACCTTGTTCATGAACGCCTTCCTGGCCAGAGCGAGCATGGTAGTGGAGTCCTTGCCCATCGACCACAGCGCAGCGACGTTGCTGAACTTCATGGTCGCCTCCCTCAGTATGTATATGCTCCTGTCCTCCAACGTTTTCAGGTTCTGTTTTATCATGCTATCCACTCTTTGTAGTCCTTGTTCGTGTTGAGCAGATCCTTGAAGTAGATCGTGGCTCCCCCTATCTTTTTGCCTTCCTTCAGCACAATTGGTACCCTGAACATCGGCGTGTACTTCGCGTCATAGATGACGGCGAACGCGGACTCCAGGTCCTTCGCCTTCTTGACCTTCTTAGGGTAGAACACCTTGTAGTACTTCGCCTTGCTCTTCAGCAGGTACTTGCTGAATTCCTCCCAGTTTCTCTTGCCCTGGTCGGCATTCAGCCTGTCGACAACTGGAATTTTCTCCTTGGACATTCAAACACACCTAGCTACGTACATTAATTATGTATAATTATCTTAATTATGTATAGTTAGTCAGGTATATAAGGCTTTCTGCACAATTAGTATTCGATACCATGAAAGTCAAGAGGGAGAAGAGCATCGAGTTCACCTCGATATCAGTGCCCACAAAGCTGTTCGAGAAGGCGAAGAAGCATATAGATGGCACGGGCTTCCCGTCGGTCTCAAGCTATGTAGCGTTCCTGCTCAGGATGATATTGAGCGATAGGAGGACGAGCGGAAAGGCGGACTACGAGACCGACATGCTCAAGAAGAGACTCAGGGAGCTCGGATACCTATAGCAAAAAGGGCCGCATGGTATGTCGTGCGGAAAAAAGGTCTAAATAAATTTACTGTATAGGGACATAGGAACATTGTTGGGGGTGGGTATTTTGTTCAAGAAAACGTATGTTGTACTAACCGGTTTCCTGGTCGTGGCAGCAGTAGGGGGATTGCTGGCGCTGTCGGCCCCGGTGATTACAGGAAACTTTCTGCCGGGCGCCGTGAAATACGACGATTTCATAGCGTCGGCGCTAATACTGGTTTTCGGATATGTAGCCCTGAGGCTGCTTGGGACAGCCATAATCTCATATGGCGCGGGAAAGACGCGCATGGATGAGAGATCTGTTGCAAGGGTGGTGACCATCATAGGGTATGCCATCCTGATACTGTTTGTTATGTCAGCATTCAGGATAAACTTCACAGGCATAATAGTGGGCGCAGGATTCCTCGGTATTGTGATAGGCCTTGCTTCGCAGAGCACACTGGGCAATTTCTTCGCAGGCATAACGATGATGGCAGCCAGGCCTTTCGCGATCGGCGACAGGATAACCTTCACCACGTGGCAATATGGGATG
>JAKBHG010000013.1 GCA_021836925.1 Microcaldota archaeon
ACCATTATAGGGATGAAAGATGTGTACACGGTCTCCAGCGATTCGGCATCGCCGAGGTTGTACTTCGCAAGTACGCCTATTTCCTCCTCTGTGCCATCCCACAGCTTGCGCATGTCCTCGTACTGGACTATTACCTTGTCGCTCTTACCCTTGCTTATCGCTTTGTACACCTCCTTGAGCGTGTACCTGTTCAGCTTCAGTATGCTCTCAGCGGCGCCCACGATCGATATGAACTTGACTACAGTATACATGTCGACGTGTACCCTGCCTGCTATCTTCACTCGGTCGACCATGCCGTGGCGCTCTATCTTCGTGGAGCCTTCCCTGAACCTGTTAAGGCTGAAGTCTATGCCCAGCTGCCTCGACCTGTCAATCAGGTACCTTATGTCGAAGTTGGCCGAGTTGTAACCCGTGATGATGTCGGTGTCGAGCTCGTTGACCATCCCCATGAACCTGTTTATCATCGCTTTCTCATCGGCAACCAGTTCGACGAACGGTTGGTTTGTCTTCCTGAACGTTATCACGCCGCTTTGATTCCCCTTCGCGCCGGTATATGTGTAGCCTATCATGGTTATAGGGTCCTTATCCGGCCTGGGCACCGTCAGGGGATTGTATACCTCTATGTCGAAATACAGGACGTTCAGGTTCGGATCGGTGAACTCCTTCTTTTCCTCCTTTGCGGAAACCAGTTCCAGCGCGCCGTTCCCCTGCCTTGCGAAGCGGAACCTCTGGTTTATCATGGAGCCGAGTTCGTTGTCTATCACATACCTCTTGGCGAAGGGAATGTCAGACTCGTATGCCTGCCCATACTTCGACATGTATGCGCTCATCTTCGGCACGGCTGTAGGGCTGGGTGCCACGACCTTGAAGAAAGTGCCCTCCTTCCCGAACAGGCTCCTCTTCACTGCGGTAACACGCTGCGGTGCTATGGTCTCATCACCCTCGCGATACGATGCGGACTCGACGTCTGCCTGCGATACCCCCTCTTTCGGGAGAAGGTAGAAGTAGGGCTTGAAACTGTGGTCGTAGACCTCGTAAGTTTTCCCGTCAGAGCCCTTCACGGCCAGCCTTATCACGCCCGCGCCGTTCTCGTAGATGTAGTCGGTGTCAAGCACGAAGCCTTCTACCTCAAGCTCCGCTTCTTGGGCGGCCTTCGGCTCTTCGGCCTCGGGGGCTGGCTTCTCTGCTCTGCTAGGACTAGCCATGAGTATCTATCTGAAGGAATAATTAAAATTGTGCAAGGTGGCCGATGAGAGTTCTGGCCACAGTGCACGTGCACTACCAATCAGGCTTACTTCTGGTCCTGGACCTTGACCGCGCTCATTATTATAGGCGGTATGAAGCCAAGAGAGTATGCAACCAGCGTGCCTGTCGCACTGCACCTGAAGTTGAGCACGTTTATTATCTCCTCGGTCATCTCTGCAGGGAGGCTCTTCTTGTCGCTCCACTTCTTGGCGGCCTCATCGACTGCTTTCTTCTCGTCCTGCAGCTCGACTATCCCGGACAGCTTTATGCTTCCTATGCTCTTCTTGCTGGAATCGGCGCTGTTGAAGTACTCCGCGGTGAAAGAGTAGTTTACCTTCAGCTTGTTGCCCTCGCTCTTCGCGTCCTCCAGATTTATGTTTATCGAAGGAGGCATCTGCTTGGAGAGCATGTCTGCCGCGCTTACGTTGCCCTCTACTTTTGACATACTGAGTCCTGTTATCATGTTATCACAGCATTTGTATAGAGATGATTTGGTGAATATATTTAACACTATCGACACCATGAGAAGACGCCTGCACAAAAAGCTATTTATACATATTATGGGAATCTTAATTATAGTCTTCAATGGTGGGTATTTTGTACAAACGCGCAGTGGTTCTGGCCGCAATGGTATCTGCCTTAGCAATGCTCGTGTATGCGCCGGGGCTAAGCGGCGCCTCATATACTATCTTGGGTGTGAACTCCACAGTTACATTCAACAGTACGACCAACGCGCACGTCGATGAGGTATTCCAGGTGTTCATCAGCAACACCTCGATGGACCAGTATTCCACAGCAAGAGTTGCATTCAATCTCACGCTGAGCAAGTGGCAGCAGCTGATCGGATCAGGGCTCGTGCCGCACATAATAAACCAGCGCAGCGGCATATACAACTTCAGGCTGCTTCCAGGGCCGGTGAAGAACCTTTATGATGGAGGAATGGCCTACATAGAGATGAGCTACGATGTGCACGGAGTCGCAAGCGTGAAGCAGACATCTCCGCGCGAGTTCACTTACACGTTCAACGACAGTGTGTTCAACTTCGAGCATGCGGCCAGCGGTGAGGCGCTAGGCACGAACATGACGCTTAATATAGACATACCGAAGGGCGCAGTCATAACGTCCGCATATCCCGTCCCGGACTATCCGGCTTCTGCGTTCACAACCAACTACAACAACATCACCAAGCTGTCATGGTTCAGGGGCGAGCCGCTGTCAAACTTCGCGCTCGTATTCAACCAACAGCAGAGCCTGCAGGATGAGGTGACGTCGTTCTTCAGCGGGCTGTACAACGCGCTGGGCATCTTCGTGTATGTGATAGTCATAGCCGCAATAGCGCTGGTTGCCGCGTACGCGTATTACAGGACTAACGGCTGAGGTGCTTGCTTTGGACGAGATGCTCTTGAGGGTTCTTAAGGCGATAGAGGGCAACCCCGGCGCCGAAATAGACGGCCTGTCGAAGTCTTCCTCCATAGACAGAGGTACGCTTATATCATCAGTAAAGGCCCTTGAGGCCGACAAGTACGTGCGATTCAAGAGCGAGACCTGGTACAAGGTGGAGCCAACTAAGGAAGGGTTATCCTACAGAAAGGCATTTCCTGAGGAGGAGCTGTTGGAGTCCCTACACGGCCATGGGGGCGACATGCCACTCTCAAATGTAAAGAATCAGATAGGGCTTATATGGGCAAAGAAGAATGGCTGGATAGAGATAGTGGAGGGCAGGGTAAAGGCCCTGAAACCCGAGAAGGGAGAGTACGCCCAGAGGAAGCTGCTGGAAGCGCTTCTGTCCAGCAATAAGGATAGTGTAGCAGAGGCGGTAAAGTCGCACAAGGAGCTGGTCAAGAATCTTGAGGGTAGGAAACTGCTGTCGGTAAGCAGCTCAGAGCTGATAAGCGACATACATGTTACAGAAAAGGGGAAAGAAGCCGCGAAGGGGACCGCTAGCAAGGGCGAGATAGCCGAGCTCAGCAGGGAAATCATAGCAAGGCGAGAATGGGAAGGTAAGGAATTCAGGAAGTATGACATAGATGCGGTAGTGGATGGCGTATACCCTGCAAGGCGGCACCCGGTCATGGAGTTCATAGACATCGTCAGGAACACATGGCTGAGGATGGGGTTCACCGAGATAGAGGGGCCGATGGTTGAGAGCGCATTCTGGAACTTCGACACCCTTTTCGTGCCGCAGGACCATCCCGCCAGGGACAAGCAGGATACCTTCTTCCTGAAGAACCCCTCGTCCATCGAGATCGACGATGCGGAGCTGAAGTCCAGCATAGCGAAGATGCACAAGAAGGGATGGCAGATGCCGTGGAGGGAAAACGCGGCGCAGCAGGCGCTCCTCAGGACACAGACGACCGCATCGACAATAAGGCATGTGAGGAAGATCGCTTCATCGCTGAAGAAGGGAGAGACAGCGAAGCTCTTCTCTGTCGGCAGGACATTCAGGAATGAGAGCATAGATTACAAGCATCTCGCAGAATTCTACCAGATAGACGGAATGATAATAGGCGACAACCTGGGCCTGTCGAACCTCATACATGTTATATCGGAGTTCTACTCCAGGCTGGGCCTTGTAATGGGCAGGGAGGTCCACATAAGGCCGTCATACTTCCCGTTCGTAGAGCCGGGAATGGAGGTATACTACCTGCCAGGAGACGGCAGCAGCGTGGAGCTGCTTGGAAGCGGAGTGATAAGGGAGGAGATATCCAAGGCGATGGGCACCAGGAAAAGCATACTCGCATGGGGCGGAGGTATCGACAGGCTGCTCCTGAAAAGTCTCAAGGTAGACTCGATAGTGGAGCTTTACAGGAACAACGTCGGATGGCTTAGGGATAGGAGAGAGATAGAGTTGTGAGCATGGCAACTATAGCGTTCAAAGTGAAGGACCTGGAAAGGGACATCGGCAGCATGAAGGAGCTGGGGGAGCGCGTCCAGGATCTTGGCATGGAAATAGAGGCTTCGGACGGCGGCGAGATTACTTTTGACATAAGCCCGAACAGGCCTGATATGCTCGACTATACGGGATTCGTCAGGGCTTACAGGCAGTTCCTCGGCAAGGAGAGGCCGGACATCGGCAAATACAGGGTGGGTAGGGCTCCGTTCCTTGAAGTAACGGTCATGCCTTCCGTGAAGGGGGTGAGGCCGTTCATCGCCGCGATGGTTGTGAAGGGCGTAAACCTGAAGGACGGGAGACTGAAATACCTGATAAACTTCACCGAGAAGTTCAGCATAACATATGGCAGGAGGAGGAAGAAGATAGCCATGGGGCTGCACAACCTCGATGCGGTAAAAGGTAATCTCATATACGAAGCCTCGCATGATGGAAGGTTCGTTCCTCTCGGATCCGATAATGAGACGTCGTTCGCGGAGATACTCGAGAGGCACAGCAAAGGAGTAGAGTACGGCTACACCGTCGCGAGGGGCAGGGGCAGGACGATGTACCCATACCTGAAGGACTCGGAGAAGATTCTCTCTATGATACCTATCATTAACTCGAAGGCCACTGCAGTCAGGGAGAGTACAACCGCACTATTCATTGACATAACAGGCACGGACAGGAGGGCTGTTGAAAGGGCGCTGGACATACTCGCATGCTCGTTCATAGACCAGGGATGCGAGGTGCACCCTTGCATTATAAAGTATGGTAGCATGGCGGAACACACCCCGAGCCTGGGTGCGAGAAGAATAGCAGTAAGCACAGCAAAGGCGAGCAGCAGGATAGGGGTGCCAATGACATCCAATGAAATGCTGGCACACGCATCGAAGATGGGATATGGCACAAAGGCGGAAGGAAAAAGGGCCGTGCTGGAGTTGCCGCCGTACAGGCTTGACCTGATAAATGACCAGGATGTCATAGAGGACATTGCGGTCGGGTACGGCTACAGGAACATCACTCCGAAACCGATCTTCACTGCCGGTGCGGCCGGTGCGGAGCATAAGAACCCAGTTGTACGTGCTGCACTTGAGAAACTCATGGTGGGGCTCGGCTACACGGAGGCGCTCAACATGCACCTCACCAACGAGGAAATAAACTTTTCCAACATGGGGAGGAAGCATGATGAGAAATCGGCGGTCGAGGTCGCCGAGTCCAAGACGGAAGCGATAACGATGCTCAGGACGAGCATACTTCCACAGCTGCTCCAGAATCTCGGTGCATCCACTTCGGAGAGGATGCCGCAGAGACTGTTCGAGGTAGGGAGTGTCTTCCGTGTCAGGGACGGCATAGTGGTAGAGGATATTACGATCGGCTTCCTGAGTGAGCACTCGAAGGCGAACCTTGCCGAGGCGAGGACGGTTGTCAACTACATCATTGACCTGCTGAAGCTGAAAGCCAACATTAAGAGCGGGAACGATCCATCGATGATAGAGGGCAGGACCGGGACCGTCGCGGATGGGGCTGGAGCCGTGCACCGGGGAGTGTTCGGAGAACTGCATCCGGAAGTGCTGACCAAGTTCGGGATAGAGGAACCGGTTGTCGGCGGTGAGATAGTCGTCGAGGCCGACGTTAAGCGCTGATCGGCGTTGCACGTATCAGGATCAGGCGGTCAGCGCATCTATTATCTTCCTGTCCTTGATGCCGTTGGTGTGTATGTCGGCTTCGGTTCCCATGAGGCCCTTGCTTTCGGGGCCGGGAACCGCTATGGTTTTCAACCCCTGCGATTTCGCTGCAGCTATCATGTCGGGATTCGCGCTCAGGACAAAAATATCATTTTTCTCAACGCTGCCGTGCTTAGCCTTTATCGCCGCGAGTGCGGCGGCGAGCAGGTCGGCATATGTCCTGCCGCTGGAACCGTAAGTCCCGATGTCGAAGTATCCTTTTATACCTGCGCGGTCCATGTTGAGCGTAGCTATCCTCTCAAGCTCGCCGGTAACCACGCAAAGCTCTACTCCCTTTTCCCTTATTGACCTTAGCGTATTATCTGCACCGCCGACCATGATGGATTTGTTGCTTGCGATATGCGCCATGCCGCCGTAGTTGTTGTACGAGTACTGCAGCTCCTCGAGGAACGGCCCCATTTTCTCCTTTATCATGCTCTCCTGCACGCCTTGCTCCTTCAGTATGGCCTCCGCAGTCATGCGCGCCGTCATTCCGGCATACCTGCCGAGATCCAGCGCGCTGAGCTGCAGGCCGAATATGTTCCTTATCGCCTCTATGTAGTATGCGCTGTCAGCACTGTAGTTGAGCAGTGCGCCTTTTATGTCTATCAATGCGAATCGCTTCTGCATTCTAACACCAGATTAAGATTTATTTGCAAAAATAAAGTTAAAGGTATAGGTATACGTAGTGAAAGCGCGGGACTGCAAGGAACTGGTTATATCCCGTGGAACCAGTGGCCTCCGCTTGTCCCCTTCACTTTCTTCTTTCCGAAAAGGCCGCCACGCTTGCTTTTAACTTCGGCCTTCACGTACTCGTTCAGGATATCAGGGTGCTCGACGGCATACGAGTCCTGCCATTCGTGGAACTCGCCCATCTTCTTCTTGAACGCATCCTCGGTCTTGGCCTCGTACTCCGGCCTTATTTTTCTCCATTCCTCAGTCTTTATACCGTATGGGGCAGTCTCCCTGACCCTCTGCGGATTGAACGTGTATCTGAAGAACGCGTTGTAGTAGTCGTAGTCCTGTTCCTCTACCGCCGCAGGGTCTATGTGAATGTTCTGCGTTCCGAGGAACTCTATCAGCTCCTCGCGGCTCATCTTCTCCTTCAGGTTGCCGGAGCCCACGTTGTTGTATGTGACGAGTATGGTGCCCTTGACGTAGTTCACTGTTGCCTTTATGACCGGCTCGAGCAGCATAAGCCTGTACTGCAGCCTTGCGGCATGGGGTATGTCTATCAGTTCCTTCTGCGATATGTTCGAGAACATCACTCTCTTAATGGTCCTGTAGGGAACTACGTACTTCTTGCCGTTCTCCTCAACAGACCATTGGAAATTCTCGCTGCCCGGTTCGTTCTTCCTTGCTGTAGCCCTCTTGTTGAAGTCCGATATTATCTCGTCTATTCTCTCCATGTTCGTCACTTGCTTCGTATTGCTTTTTCGTGGTTCTAACGCTACGCTCAGTGGCCTCCGCATCCGCATCCTCCGGAGCCGCAGTCTCCTGAGCCGCATGTGCAGCCCGCGCCATCATGCATTCCGGCAGACATGCCGTCTGCTTCGTGCTCATGATTGTGGCCGTGCTCGTGGCCGCTCTCATGTGCGGGCTTCGGCTGCTGCTGTGCAGCCGCAACCTTCTGCTCCTGGACCATGCCGCTTCCGGACGAGACCGGCACGCTCTGTGCAAAGGTCTCGTTCACGAAGTTTGCGACCGACTGGCCGCCGTTCACCGGCAGGGCGAAGTAGTCTATCATCTCGCCGTACGTCTTCATGTACTCGGGCGTGGCCTCGATGGCCTTAACGTCCCTTCTGTACTTGTCGGACGAGTATGTCCAGTCCGGGTGCGATGTCTCCCACTCCTTTACAGGTATGCTGTACTGCTTCTGCACTTTGTCCCTGTACACTTCCGGAAACACGTTGAACGTGCAGAACGGAAGCACCTCGCCGTCAGGCATTGCGTAGTGTATGTCGCACTTCTCTACCCTGTGTATGTCGTAGGTGTACTCGTCCTGGAAGTGCATCATTCCGATGAAGATCGACTTCATCTGCAGCTTGCCCATGCTCCCGAAGTCGTGCTTCAGGAATATGCTCATCAGCAGCTTCGAGAAGTTGACGGACTTGGGCTGGTTCTTCTTGTCTATGAACTTCCTTATTCCGATCAGCGTCTTCACTGCTATGGCCCTCTTCACGAGCTTGCTCTTGCCTTCCATCTCGTCTACGGCCCTCTGCAGGTGCTCGATGAGCCCTGCAGCGTCGAGGAACCTGGTAAGAGGCACTATCTTGTTGTCGCTGTCTATGAATATGTATGCGCCTGCACCACACGCGAAGTGAATCGACAGGTCGTACTTGTACTCGCCCGTGAGGGCTTCTATGAACCTGTTTATCCCGCCAACATACGGCACCGAGAACCAATCGTCCTTCTTTATCGCACCATGGGTCTGCTCCTCTATGAGCTTGATGGCCCCTGGAATCGATATGCGCTGGCTCTCCCTTTGCCTGGAAGGCATCCTCCCCACCAGCGAAACCGGCTGGAAGTTGACAGCCCTGACCACGTCCGCGTTGTTTATCGCGAAGTTCACCATGTCCCCAAGCTCATGCTCGTTTATGCCCCTTATCACAGTGGGCACGAGCACGGCATTCAGGCCCGCCTTCCTCAGTGCTGTGAGTGTTGCAGGAACCTCCCAGTGGTTCTTCGGGTTCGCCCTCTTGCTCACTCCGTCGAAGCTCATGTAGAGAGTGCTGACTCCAGCATGCCTGAACTTGACTGCAAGCTCAGGATCCTGCGCAATTGTTATTCCAGTGGTATTGAGCTGGATCTGGTCAAAGCCGACCTCCTTCGCCATCTTCACTATCTCTACTATCCTAGGATGTAGAGTTGGCTCGCCTCCGGTTATCTGTATCGCGTTGGCCGGTATCGGCTTCTGGCTCCTGAGGTTGACGAATATGTGCCTTATCTCTTCAAGAGTTGGCTCGTATATTGGCTCTCCTTCCTTCGCGTAGAAGAAGCAGTACCAGCATGAGAGGTGGCACCTGTTCGTAACCACTACGTTTGCAAGTCCAGTATGCGACTTGTGCCTGCCGCACATTCCGCAGTCGAACGGGCAGTTGGCGCCATTTGTCTCGGAGATGAAGTTCGGGTTCTCGAAGCCCCTCCCGAAGTAATTGTACCTGCGCATCTTCATGTACATTTCGTAGTCTTCCCAGTACTTTTCGACAGTCCACTTGTGCTCGGGGCAGTACTTCCTTATCATGACGTTGTCTCCGTCCTTGTATATTGTGCCAGTCACTATCAGCTTGCACTCCGGGCAGACGGTCTGCGTCCTCTCTATCACAGGCATCTTCTCGATCTCTTCCATCGTCCTGTGGTAGGGCGCCAGCACCGGGTTTGATGAGTAATCCACCTCACCCTCTTCTATAGTGTCATTCTCTGTGATTTCTATCTGTTGCTCTCCAGCCATATCATCACGTGTTTTTATCCCGTTCGAAGGTATTTAAATCCTTTCGGTTTAAAAATGCACAGTGTTTCTGAAAATGCAAAGAAAGTATACCGAGGTAAACTTTAAGAGAAATTGGATAAATATGAAAGAAAATCGATTGGGATGGGGGAGGTAGTTACTTGTATGTTGGCGCACCCTTTATTTCGCGCGCTATTATCCCGGTCTCGAACACATCGTCGAGCAGCCCCTTTACCGACTCGCGCCTGCGCTTGTCTGCGATAGATTTAAGCAGCCCGGCTTCGGTGACCCCTATTATCTTTGAGGACTTTTGATCCGGGGCGACCTTTGATTTGGCCACGAAAAGGTAATGCGTTTCGGTACCAGTGGCGTGCTTGCATCCGTCACTGTCAAAGCCGTAGAGGTGATTGGTCTTCCTGAGGAAAGATATGTCCTTGCCTGATATGCCTGCCTTCGCGCTTATCGCCCTTATCATCGCATCGTGGTGGATCTCGTTCTTCTTGACGTCGCCACCTATGAGCTCGAATCCGCCCTTCTCCTTCGTGACGTAGATCTTATCTTCATTATACAGTAATGAGTACACGCGTTCGCACATTGCTGCCACCGATAATAAACGCTATCTAAGAGTTTTATTTGTTATGATAAAAAGCAGGGAATATTGGGCATTTTGTGTTTTGCCCATTAAGAATGCCTGAATTTTTTCTTCGGGAAGCGCTTCTTGTTATCGCGGCGTTCGTTGCGATTGTCTTTATTCCACCTGTTGTTACTGTTACTGCTGTTGTTATTGCTGCTGTTCTCATACTTGTTACTGTTGCTGCTGCTGTTGCTGTTATTATACTTATTATTTTCAAACTTTTTATTTCCATACTTATTATTCTCATATCTGTTATTGCCATACTTCTTATTTTCATACTTCTTATCCCCATACCTGTTATTTTCATACCTGTTACTGTTGTTATTGCTGCTGCCCCTATACCTATTATTGC
>JAKBHG010000014.1:0-2901 GCA_021836925.1 Microcaldota archaeon
GTCCTAATACCTGGTGAGATAGGCACTGCGCCATATACGATAGAGGTATCCAGTTCGGGGGTTGTCATCGCTAACCTTACTATAGGAAAGAAGAGCGCGATAGCGTACGCGTTCAGCAGGGCGCGCAGCCTCCAGGTAGGCGGCTCGGTCGCGGAGAGCGCGAACGGCATAACCGTCTACAAGATAAAGAACATAGGCCAGGTCTCAATCGCGAACTCGCATGGAACCATATATGTAGACAAAAATATCACCTCGACGGTGCCGCTCACGAACCTTTTCGTGACCATACCCGAATCAGGAACAAAAATGGCAGAGTTCAAGAATAATGCAGCTACTGGATCGTACAGCAGCAACACGTATGTACAAGCGTATGCTCCTTCAATAGCCGGATCCAATGTTCCATTCACTGCCACGATGTGGATTTACGTGCCCGCAAGCTCAAATAGCAACATGCCTTTCTTCGGCATGAACAGCTACCAGGCGTTCGAACTCTTCAGGTCCGGCCTGGGCACTTCAACCAACCAGCTCTTCCTGCACAGGTGCAGCAACGCCGATACTGGAGAATCGACCATACCTGCCATGGCATATAATACCTGGCATTTTGTGGCAGTATCAGTCAACCCTCCGAACTACCAGTTTCAGCTTGACGGCAGCAACTCAGTCACGACGAACACGTGGACATACAATGACAATGGCTATATCACAATAGGCGCGCAGGCGGCACAGTGCGACGGCACGGTATATGTGGGAGACATAGCAAACGTGCAACTCTACAAGACTGCCCTTTCAGCCTCGCAGCTCAACGCCCTGTATATGGAAGGAGTAGATGCGCCTCCTGCCCAGTCTGCGGATCTTGTAGGTTGGTGGCCTCTCAATGGGAACACGAACGATTATTCAGGTAACGGATACACAGGCACGCCTTCTAACATAACCTATGGGAGCTTAGCACAGCTTGAGGCGCGCGCGGTTCTAGGTAACGGAGGTACTAACATAGATTCACTTATAGGAATGATAGCAAATAATGGCACGTTCAACCAGAGCGGGAAGGGCAATGTTGCGCTCTACTCCAATTCTTCCGGCTACGTGAAGACATTCCTTACAGGGGGCAACGTATCAAACATAGCGGTCGATTCTTACGCCTTCAACGGCAACCAGTCAACTGTGGGCAACCTCGTCGGATGGTGGCCCCTCGTGCTCAGCGCATCTGCAGTAAGCAACACGATATACGACCTGAGCAGCAACTACAACAATGGCAACTTCAACAATGTCGTATGGAACAACTATTCCGCTTCTACCACAAACTTTCTGACAGCGAATTTCAATGGTACGTCCACGGTAAGCACGGGAATGCAGCTAAGCCCGCAAAATTTCACGATAACCATGTGGGTGAATCCAGCAAACGCGGTGAAAATGGAAAGTGCAAACGGGTATACCCTTATGAACACTCTCGGGTCCAACGAGATACAGATTTGGCTCAATAATGGTGGAGGGGCGGGAGCTGCAGCTGGCTCCGGCGACGAAGAGCTGGGCATAGGCTCGAACTACTATCATGGATACGGCATTAACAACAACACATGGAGCTTCCTAGCATTCAGCGTGAACAGCGGAAACGTATCATTTTATGCCAACGGGCAAGGACCCTATTCAGTAACAGGGGTGCTGTCACCCACTTATTCGTTGAATAACATGTCTTTTGGCGAATCGGCTGCCGGCATATCGCAGTACAGCGGATATATGTCCAATGTCCAGGTGTATTCAAAATCGCTTTCGGCCGCGCAGGTATCTCAGATATACGCAGGCGGCGTGAACGGCATACCGCTGCAAGGCAATACCATACTAAAGGCGTGGTGGCCATTGGCTGGGGATACCAACAGTTACGCGCTAAATCCAGCCAGTACAACGGCTTCGAACGTAGTGTTCACAAACAGCAACTATGGCAACAACTATAGTTCAGGGGAGAGGGTAGCATACTTCAACGGCGCGGCGGACGCACAGACTGGGATAACCGGCCTTCCGACAGGCTCAGCTGCAAGGACTCTTGTTGCATGGGTGAAGATATCATCTTATAGCAACGGAGGCTGCGGGCAGGAGATGGCTCTTGGATATGGGCCCGCAAGCGGAGGCACGGCAGAGGTGGTGGGTCTTGGTCCGACGCTTGGCGGCAATGTGGGGTTCGCTAGCAATGGCAACGACTATATCTCGCCGCTTATAGTGCCGCTGAACGACTGGACATTCATCGCCGCCTCTTATGAGGCAGGCTCCACGAGCGCGACGGTTTACATGAATGGACAGTCCTCGTCAGGCAGCCTTTCATCAGGTTTGCCCCTCAACACACCCGCGTCGGGAATAAGTTCATACGTGGGCGCATGGGGCGCCGGGGGCTGCAAGTTCACAGGCCAGATAGCTGGCGCGCAGGTATACAACACCAACCTGACATCGGTGCAGGTATCGCAGCTCTATCAGGAAGGGCTGTCGCAGATGGTGTACAAGAACCTTACTTTCGGGTGATATGATGATGAAAAGGGCAAAAGGGCAGTTTTGGAGTTTCGACGTCATATTCGCGATAATAATATTCGGCGTAGCGATAACCATACTGGCATACACCTGGTACAACGTCAACAACCAGCTCGCGCTCGCATACGGCAATGGCGCGACCATAATGCAGCTCCAGGCTGAGTCGCTAGCCCAGACGATCATGTCGCCAGGCAATCCCACAAACTGGCAGAGCATAGTCAATACGGCAGATCCCTCTACATGGAACAATGTAAGCATAGGCCTGGCGGAGAGCAACGGGAGCAGCAGCATATCCCCAGGCAAGCTGTACGCGCTAATGTCGATGGCCAACTACAACTACGGCGATACGAAGGTGCCGCTAGGTGTCGCATACAACTATTACATAAT
>JAKBHG010000014.1:2911-10098 GCA_021836925.1 Microcaldota archaeon
GTGCCGAACATAAATACGGCGGTGAAAATAAAGATAGGGCAGAATCCACAGACGAGCAAGTCACTGACTACGTACGTGTACAAGAGGGTGGCCTTCCTTGATGGATCGCCTGTGGTAATATATGTGGAGGTGTGGACCAACACGCCTCTCGCAGTAAGTTGATGAGAAGCATGAAGGGGTTTGTGTTTACGATCGATGCGGTTTTCGCACTTATAATAGCCAGCATAGCCACTAGCCTGCTCTTATACATAAACTTCTATTCGCCGATAGTCTATGGCACCGGCGCGCTTGACGCTTCAGGGATAGAGCAGAGCTTCCTGGGTGCCACGATCGGCTCAGTGTGCCAGAATATCTATATAACAGGTTCGCCTGCATGCACCTTCTCTAACACAATGACTAACGTCAGCTTTGGAGGATATCAGGTCAGCAGCAGCGACAGCGTACTTCAGGCGCTCGCGGCGCTTTACCTTACGCAGGGCGCAGGCCCGTATGCAACTCTTATCATGGAAAGGTTATATCCGTCGTACAACGCCGGGATCTACATAAATGACAAGTTCGGGCCTTCGATAGGCCTGGAGGCGGGAAACTTCACCAACGGCCCGGCTTTCTACGCGCCGAACTCGCCGGCCATCGCATTCTCGTACTCCATAAGCCAGTGGTTCTACCTTTACTCGCAAAGCAGCGGCAATAGCGCATGGAACCCGATAACAGACATATACAACGGGAGTTCGGGCAACGGAATAGGCGGCGGCCAGAACTTGGATTATGGGGGATTGTGGGCAGGCTCCACATCAAACGCGCTGGAATACGGCGAATACTGGCCGGCAAACTGGCAGTTCTGCGTAACCCCTTCTGGCGGAATCAACACTGATACATGGTACAATGTGGCCGTTGTAGTCAGAAACTACAACAACGTCACGGTTTACATCAACGGAAAGGAGAGCGCACAATGCGTACTTAGCGGCGTGGTGGGCGTCACGCCGCAGAGGACCTCGATAGGCATAGGCGACAACCCGCCAGGCGGCAACGAGCTAGCCAACGCAATAATAGCCAATGTGCAGGTTTACAACACCGCGCTGGCGCAGAGTAACGTGACAAACATCTACAGAGAGGGCATCACAGGCGCACCGGTAGCCACGAGCAGCCTTATAGGGTGGTGGCCGCTGGATGGCAACGCGAACGATTATTCTACGAACGGGAACAACGGAACCTTCCAGAACGCGGCGTACACAACCAAGCTTGCAGGTAACTACCTCCCCGCTTCGCTCTTGAATGCTTACCAAGTGAGCAAGGCGACGGCACCGTCATACATCAGCACAAGCACGGCAAACGTGTTGTACAACACGAGCGTGGTATTATGGCACTGAAACGCGGAAAAAAGATTTTCAAGAGCAGCAAGAAGGGCATAATGTTCACGCTGCTCACCATAATACTGTTTGTCCTCATGCTGGCCGAGGTGATAATGTACGTCGTGATAAACAATACGTACAACCAGCAGGCGAGTGAGGCATCGGCAGTCATAGGCGCTGGCAGCATGATCAACACGCTGAAGGACGCCTTAGGACCTTTCCTCATTTCAAGCACGAGCCGCGCGATAGGAGTATACCTACCCGCAAACACCGTGCCGCAGTATCCGCTTAACAATACAGAAGCAGGCGCTTTGTCCTCTCTTGTATTTAACGGGACCATTGGAGGAACCAGCTATCCGGGAATGGACAACGCAACTGTCATGAGCTATGTCGAAGCAATGGATAAGCAGGCAGCCTCGCAGAACAGCAACACGGTGATATACAACTCCAGCATCACGATGTATCAGGACTCTCCGGCGTACATAAACGTGAGCTACACAGGCATGGCAATCGTAAACACTACGTACGGCGTATTCACGTATCCGCTCAGCATCGAAGTAAGCTATCCCACCCTGCTCGCATATGTTAACATAACCGTTGACAACGCGCAGAATGCCGCGGCGCAGGGCCCGTTCCAACAGATGGTCAAGTTCAATCCATCATCATACAGCGCTTATGAGAGTGCCGGGCTCGGCAACATAAGGTTTTATCACGGTTCTACCGAGCTTTTCAGCTGGTGCGAGAGCGGTTGCAACTATTCTTCGACCGGCAGCACTTTCTGGGTGGCCCTGCCCGGCGGGATAACGGCGAATTCGAACACTGTAATAACGATGGGATTCATGCCGAAAAGCATAGGATATGGACCCACGAACTCTCCGGCAGACTACGCGGGCGAGGCCCCGCAGCTATCGCCTTCTTACGGTGAGTATGACAACGGCGCAAACGTGTTTGATTTCTACGACAACTTCGCCGGAAGTACCTTGAATACTAGCAAATGGCAGGTAATCACGTCAGGATCGGGAACTTATTCGGTCGATAATGGGATAACGCTCAGCGAGAGCGGTTATACGACGGATATGAGGGTCGTGTCAAAGTCCACCTACACGGGCATAAGCGACGGAATGATTACGTCGCAGAACCTGGGAAGCTTTAGGGGCACAGGCATGGAAATGGCAACCGTTCTACCCACTTCTTCAGGCTTCCAGAGCGGATACAGGTTCTACGCTTCGGATAACCACCCTACAGGCACGGTGGGCGGATTCATAGATGCGGTCGTCGCCACGAGCGGGACGAATGTCGGGCATAATTCAACCAACCCCCCAGGTGCGCCTTATGTTATGACAGTGTACTGGCCGAAGACCGGAATCGAGGGATGGCAGAACAACTATGGGTATTACCTGTCTCTTACAAACAACACCGTTTCGGCGGCGCCGTACTACCTAAGCCTATACGCGGGTTCCGACGGATCTAACATCGGCACTATCGCATTCTCATATGTAAGGGTCAGGGCCAACCTGCCGAACAACGTGATGCCTTCTACAACTTTCGGCAGCGTGACAACCGTTACCTGATGCAGAAAGCGCTCACACGCCTCCGGCTATACTCGAGAACATGAGCGCTATGACGTGGCCCACTATTATGTACATGCCGATGCCTGCGGCTATGAACACAGGTAGGGTCTTCAGCCCCTTCAGCGGCGATCCGGAATTTATCGTCGACATTATCAGCGAGGCGAAACCCGTTATTATCAGTATGGCGATAAGGGAGAAGTTCTGGTACTCTGACGGCGTTATCTTAGGCGGGCTGGGCTTCAGGAACGAGACGCCGGCAGTTGGCAGCCCGCCTGGGTTCGCAGCCAGTATGCCTTTCCAGACCGTATCGGTAACCGTTATCATCTGGCTTGTGAGGCCATAGAGCAGCGGCGCCGCGATGACTCCGGCGAACGCTATGAATATGCTATACATGAAGAGCTGGCCGGATATCTCCTTCTGCGCTGTCTGCTGGCTTCTCAGGTCTTTGGAGATCTGGTCCAGCAGGTCCGCCATTGCACCGCCATACCTCAGCGCCTCGCTTATCATCCTCAGCGAGTGCTGCAGTTGGAACGACCTATACTTCGCACCGAGCTCCTTCATCGCGGTCTCAAGGGTCTCGCCGCCGAATATCTTCCTGTTCATGTCCCTTATGTCGTCAGAGAAGAACTTGAACTCAGGTCTTGCCGCAAGAAGCAGAGAGCGGTCCAGCGCTATCCCGCTCCTCAGGTTCGCCGACGCGATCTGGAAGTAGTCGGGCAGCATGACCTCCATCCTGGTCTTCCTGCCGTCTATCTCGTATTCCAGTATCATGACTATTACTGCGATGAAGAGGCCGGCGACCGCTATGCCGGAAAGCACGTCGATTATGGGGTTCAGCCTTGTCTTCAGGAACATGCCGATGGCGGTCAGAATCAACAGCAGGAACCCTCCCATTATCATTATACCCAGTACCTTGTTTATGTCGGTCTTCACGCCTGCGAGGTCGAGCTCGTTCGACAGCCTTCTCACTAGGCCCCTCGACACAAGCCTCTCGAATCTTACAGCCATGACATCACGTAGTGAAAACGGGCCTTGAGGCCCTTATTATGTTCAGGAATATGATTTGCAGGAACAATATACCGACAAGTGCGCCGTAGAGCAGTTGGGGGGTTATGGTGAACAGCGATATGAACGTGGTCAGTATCGTGGCGACCGCGAGCCCCATGCTGGGCAGTATCACCCCAAAGAGCATGTAGAACATTGCGAGCGCGTTTAACCTTTGCCCGTACCTCCTCAGCTCTATCAGCCTTTCCTGCGAGAGCTGGTCGATTGCGGACTGCAGCGCTGATATGACGTCCGAGCCCGACTTTATGCTGACGCTCGCCTGCAGCATGACCCTCCTGAACGAGGAGCTGCCTGTCTCGGCTATTGCCCTGTCTATTGCGTCGCCGAGAGGTATGCCGACCTGCACCATCTCCACTATGCGCTTGAACTCCGCGCTTGCGTCGCCGTAGCCGGTGCTCACCGAGGTTATCGCGTTGTATAGGGGCATGCCCGACCTAAGCGATATTATTATGTCTCGTACGGCGAACAGTATGTCGCGTTCCACGCCCTTACCGGTCTTCCTACCCTTCTGGGCGGGATAGCTGAGGAACATGCCGAACATCATCTTGTATACCGCAAATGCGACCATAGCGCCGAGAAGCAGCTCTATTGGGAGCCCGATTGAGGTCTTCTGGAGCACTATTACTATGACTGCGCCGATGAGCACCCCCATCATTATCGCGGAGAGCAGCATGCGCTTTATGAAGTCTTCCACAGGCGTATGTACGCCGCGCGCGGTCAGTGCGTCCTCGAGCTTGGGATGTTTGAAAGCTATGCTCTGGATGTAGTTGTGCATGAAGCCGCGCTTGGGCCTCTGCTGGGCGGCGGCCCTCTTCGGCTGTGTTAACGCGCCTGCGCTGGATTGACTCTGCTGTGGCTGCTGCTGCGAAGGCTGCGGCTGCTGCTGGGGCGCCTGGCGAGGTATTGCAGTCGGGCTGGCCGGTGCCGAAGGCCTGTTTATGATTTCGGAGGGCGCGGCAGGCTTCGCTGCGCCTTTCTGCGAAGAGCCGAACAGACCCTTCTTCGGCTTTGGCTGAAGCTCTATCTCCTTGCCGTCCACTTTTATTACGCGTGGATTGTCCTTCTTCTTTTTGAATGGGTTAAGAGACATCAGCACCAACTGCACTAGCTGTACCAACTGGGCCCTGCTTCAGGGCGTTCACCGCATCGATCAGTCTCTGGTCCCTTAGGTTCCACATCGACTGCTCGAGCGAGTTAAGCTTCTTCTTCTCCTTTACGACCTGTCTTCTCTGGAGTTCTATATAATAGTACAGGCCGTAGACCTCCTGCTTCACCACGTCCACGTGCTCCTGGTCCAGTACCCCTTCCCTTACGCTCTCTATTATTCTCTCGAGCTCCGAGACCTGATCTGGCATCGAGAGGTTCGGCAGTACCAGGTCCTTGAAGTTGACCTTCTTTACTCTTATCCCCTTAAGGGCGTCCGGGGTCGACGGCACCTGCAGCTCCGTTTCAGCACCTCCCTGTCCCGGTGCGACCGCCTTTTCGACCTGCTCTTCGAACGGGGACTTCGCGCCGCGGACTTCAGTCTGCTGCTGCGCCTGCTGCGCCGCCTTCTGTGTACCAAATATTATTCTCTTCGATTCCACGTTCTCTATCTTCGTGAGCAGGTCATCGTACTTCACCCGCTGCTGCGGCGCGGCGGCGAACAGGTTTGATACGTCTATTTTTATAGCAGCGCGTTCGGAGGCCGGACCTGCTGCGTCTATGTCTCCGACCGTCTTGGCCAGTTCGTCATAATCGGGCTGGGTCTCTAGCGTCATACGATCACTTGAAGATGTCCGCCGCGAACTTCACGTTATTGCCAATTACGTCAAGCACCTTGTCCTTGTCACTGTAGTAATTCGCGACGACGAACCCCGTGTCGTCGACGGAGGTGATGTCGTTCGCGACCATCCAGTTCAGCACCTTGGATTTCTCTTCGATCTCGGTTTTTATGTCGGTCGTGGACAGCCCCGAGTACATGTTCAGCACCTCTGCGAGCCTCGTCATCGCGCTTATCTGCACCAGCTCATCGGTGTTCATGTTCCATCTATAGAGGACATTGGCGTCTCCGTTCTGCAGTATCTCAGAGTATTCCAATATCCTCCTTATACCGCGAGCCCTGTGCCTGAAGTTAACTATTATGCCGCCGAGCGAGTTGAGTGTTATCTTCGGCACGCCTATGGGCGGGTTCGTCATTCTTATTATCGCGTCCTGCGCATTGTCGGCGTGCAGCGTGCCGTATACCGCATGGCCAGTATGTATAGCCTCGAACAGCGTCTCTGCATCCTCCTTCACCCTTATTTCTCCGACAAGCATGATGTCGGGCCTCTGCCTGAGCGCGTTGACCATTAGGTCGTGCAGCGTCACCTCTCCCTTGCCTTCCGGGTTCGGCTGCCTCGTCACCATCGCGATCCACTGCAGAAAGTTGGGCAGCGAGAGCTCCCTTGTCTCTTCGACACTTATTATGCGCCTTGTCGGCGGGTAGAATATGCTCATGGCGTTAAGGAAGCTTGTCTTTCCCGACGCGGTACCTCCGGCTATCAGCAGGCTTATCTCGTTCTCTATCGCCAGCCATATCTGCGCCGCCACACCCACGTCTATCGTCTTGTTCTTTATCATCGCGGGCATCGTCCAGGGGTTCTTCGCGAACTTCCTGATGGTTATCGTGTTGCCTACGTGCGATATAGGATACAGGGTAGCGTTCACCCTAGAGCCGTCGGCCAGCTCCGCGTCCATGAGGGGCTGCAGGTTGTTTATCTCCCTTCCAACCCTCCTCCCCATACGCTCGCTCAGGTCATATATTTCCGTGTCGCTCTGCGGCTTGATGTCGGTCTTGCACCAGCCAGCCATCTTATGGAACACCCAGATGAAGTCCTTCGCTCCGTTTATCGCTATCTCTTCGAGGTTGTCGTCTGCGAGCGGGACCTCCAGCTCGCCGTAGCCGAGCATCATGTTTATTATGTAGGCGGTGAGCAACCTCTTCGTGTCCTTGCTCATTCCTGGAAGGTGCTTATCTATCAGTATGCTGCTGGCCTCTATGTACCTGTTGTTTAGCTCCTTCTCGTAATCCTGGTCCTCGACCCTCGAGGGATCTATCGGCACCATGTTGAGCAGGTCGGACCTCAGCGACATGACAAGCAGCTTCGTGGCGTCGCTGATTCCCGTCGTCTTAGTGGTATATCTCGGTACGAACTCGTCCGTATTCATTATCTTGACGTCT
>JAKBHG010000083.1 GCA_021836925.1 Microcaldota archaeon
GTCTTCTACAGCCTTGCAATAGCGGGGACGATATCCCTATTCATAGTCAGCTTCGCGAACCTGATGCGCGTCAGGTCGAGAAGGAGCTACAGGTATGCCATGATGATCTCCCTAATCACCGGAATGGCGTGGCTGGGCCTCTCTGCCGGCAACACCTTCCTTACGGTTCTTGTCATAATGGGATTCGTGCTCTCGATGGTCGGCAGCGCATTCGGAATGATAGAGTAGAGACCATGGTGTCCTGCCCTGTCCTTTGTCATTACAGTCTCAGGGGTGAAATCGCCAGAGAGGCTATATAAACTTTCCCGGCATATCTACATCGGCGAACCACATGGGACTATTCCAGACACTATCATTCCTGATATTCGTTCTCATAGTTGCGCTCCTGCTATACGCCCTTCTTGAGAACGCGTTTCCAAACGCGACCTTCCTGAACAACTTCAACGCCACGCGCACCATCAACCTCTCCTACACCACTGTTACTACGCAGCCGTACATAACGCACAACCAGACCATAGAGTACGCGCTCTACCTGGTAAACAGGGACAGGGCGAACTACAGCCTGGGAAGCGTCTCGCTCTCTAACATTACCTCGGCGCAGCAGCACGCGGAGTCGATGCTCAACAACGGCTACTTCAGCCACTGGGACACCTATGGCATGAAGCCGTACATGCGCTACACCCTGCTCGGCGGCAACGGCGCCGTGGAGGAGAACATCGCCTACATATACAACAGCAGCGGAATAAACCTGCTCAACACCATACAGGATATGGAGTACAACTTCATGTACAACGACCTTGCGTGCTGCAACAACGGCCACAGGAACAATATACTCAATCCGCAGCACAACCAGGTCAGCATGGGCATAGCATACAACGCCACGACCATCTACTTGGTCGAGGACTTCATAGACAACTACGTCTCATGGGTATCCGGAACTCCATCGATCTCAACGGATGGAGACGTGCAGCTCAAGGGCAGCATAAGCCCCGGCTACTCCCTATCCTCTGTCCAGGTCAGCTACGACCAGCCTGTCCAGCAGCTAACCCCTACCATTCTCAATTCGAACTCCTCGGCGTACCGCGGCACGTACAGCTATGGCACCACGATCGCAGGGATAGGCTATTCGAGAGGCAACACGTACTACTTCTACAAGAACACCACTACGATAAATGCGACGACGTACATAACGACCGGCCAGAACTTTGATGTCGCGTTCAACCTCACGGGGCAGATAAGCAGGTACGGCGCAGGGGAGTACACGCTCATGGTCTACCTCGACAACGCATCATCGTCGCCATTCCTCGGATCTACGTACACGGTCTTCGTCAACCAGAACGGGAAGGCCTACGCGCCTTCGAACGTCTGAAGCCGAGCTCTCCCGCAAGGCTTTAAAAAGCGGAAAGTGACTTCGTCTCAAGCCAATGTTGTAGAGCAACTATTTAAACACTGGATCAGAGAAGATACTGTGCGGAATCGACCAGATCCGCACTATGTGATTTGAAATGGAAGGAACAAGAATCAGGACACCCAGAGAGGCACGTGCTTTGCAGAGCGATCTCCATGCGGGCATAAACAGATACGTGGCTGCGGTTGGATCTAAGGGCACTGATGAGAGAACCAAGACTGCCGCAGAGAGGGAATCCGACAGGAAGCACGCCATACAGAGCGCCCAGAGGGATATGGTCCATCAGGTCGGCGCTGCGCTCAGGGACAATACAAAGTCACAGATCACGTCAGGCCCCCAAGGGCTGGCGCTCTGAGAAGCCGAATTCACAGGCAAGGTCTATATAGTACCGATTACCAATAGATAGTGGTGGCTTTGTCAATGGAAGGAAGGTTTGCGGAGCGACTCAGGGAGGTTGTACCGCGTGATCCGGAGTCGATGCTGAAGCTCGGGTATATCGCAGCAAGCGGCTCAAGGCATATAGGTCAGTGGTTCAGCGGAGATGCAATACCCGCAGGCAAGACGATAAAAAAGATCGGCGAGAGGTTCGGGCTGGGGCAGGCAGAGATAGAGAACCTCAAGGGCCTAGCGCACGGCGACAGGGTCGAGAGGTTAAGAGAGGCTCACGGCCTCTTGCGGCACTGATGCGTGGCCTGACTGGCCAAAACGGTAAATATGGGAGGCAAGACCGAAATTAAACAGAAGCCTTATATAAGGGCAGAGTCAAGAGAGTTCTCTGTTTTTAGGGCCTTGAGATTCGGTCCTATCAAAGAAGATTTGCGCTGCATTGATGCGACGACATCGGCGCAGATATCAGGAAGATTCAGCGTGCAGTCTGTAAGAGATTATGCTTGGAATAGGTAAGAACATGACAATAAGGATGGTAAGAAACACCGTAGAGACTGGAGTTGAGGCCGCTAAGGCAGGAATGGGGCTAATGAACAAGGCTATAGGGAGCCTTGCATTCACTGTCTACCTACGTGCCAGGAGCCACGACCCCGAGGCGGCACTGCAGGAGGCGCTTGAGCACTTAAAGGCATTCAGGTCAAATGTCGAGGACTTGGCTGAGATGCACAGGGG
>JAKBHG010000015.1 GCA_021836925.1 Microcaldota archaeon
GCTAGTGGCTGACATGTTGCCGCATTGAACACCGTTCCGTTCAGCACCCATCCGAGCCCTGATGCAAAGGATGCCTGTGGCGCGATCGCCATCAACATTAGGAGCACTCCAAGTGTCCCGAATACCGTATTCCTTAAGCCGTTCATAATATTACCTATAAAGTAGATTGAAAGCAAACTATTTTAAACTATCTCAAAGACGCAGATTGAGGCAGGTGGAGCGGCTCGATGAACCTCCTGCGTGCACGGCCTGTCCCTTCCGATATTTTTACGTACTTGTGGAACTCGCACAGGCAGTTCTGCACGTTAGCAAGGGTCAGCAGGATTTCCTTCCCGCTCCCGTCCTTCAAGTATGGGAATTTCAGGCATAGTCTCTGGAACTCTTGCTTTTGGTTGCCACGCAGCCAGCGGACGACTTCCGCACCGTTGATTTCGGCTTCGCCATCGAGCATCATTGAAATTCCCCGCCTCGCGCCAGGGCCGGGGACCACAAAGTCATCGTTGCTGAATGGGAGAAGCGACTTCCCTTCCATGCTCTTGATAGGATAAAGCAGGTCAACAAGGACTTGATATGAAAGGAAATCGCCGAATCCATCGATACCACGGATCACGGAATATGCCTCTTCGGCGCTTCCCGCCGATGAGAGGCGGTTCCAAGCGCCAGAAAATCCAGATGATATGCGCTTGAAGAGCGATGCTACATTGATTATCTTGTCGTTTGCGCCCTCATTTGAGTAGGGGGAGACGAGGTATGCGCCAGTGAAAACATGCTTGCCTGCTGAGCGCAGCGATTTCATCTTTGATATGACTGCAGCCGAATCAAAACTGTCCGGATTAAGGAAACCGACAGCTCGATGGGTTTCCTTCGCCCCGATTAGCCTGTAGAACATTATGTTGAACGCCTTTGACTTTGCTGTGTTGTCCGTCCCGAGTATCCCTTCCATTGCGTATCTTGTTCCAGGATCAAGCTCCCTGTAGACATTGGTGAACCTGTTGTGCCGCAGGATCAGGTCGTCAGTCCATGGCGGGTCTCTTTTCTCAACGAAGCGACGATGCCACACCAGCTGGCGTTCGTTGACGAATCTCCAGAATAGATCCAGCTTATCAATTACGAAGCATTCTCTGCTCAGTGCATACATAATATCAAATTAGAAGAGGAGTTTATACGGAAACTGCGATTATATAGACTCCGAGTGCCATGATTATGCCGAAGGCCAGTGCGGGAATCGCCGGGAGGAGCCTCCTGAACTTCTCCAGTATGTAGAAGTTGAGCAGCAGCCCGAAGACGGCACCGGTTGCGACGACCAAGCACGGAATGAAGCTCTCGCCGACCTGGTACGCGGCGACAGAAACTATGAGAGGTATTGCGAGATCGCCGTTGCCAAGCGCTCTCTGCCCTATGAGAGGCACCCTTTTCTCCTTCTCGAGTTCCTTTAGCAGTGGCTTGTGGTTTGCGAAGGCTGCCCTCTGCTTAGAGACGAGCTCCCTTTCATGGGGCTTCAGGCTCTCCTTCGGCACAGCCTCAACGTCAGTTACGCCGACAAGCAGTGCAAGGTTCATGCTCATAGCCGCATTCGCCATCGCTACCATATGCTTTGTGATGAACACAGCTATGAAGTCATATGCGGCAAATATCAGGAGGAAGACCAGCGATGCGACAAAGCTTATCTGCAGACCTACGATCAGCCCGATCCCTACGCTGGCGATTATCGATGCGAAGTTCCTCATGCGCGGGATCTTCCACTTCGCAGCGATTATCAGGAACGCAATGACTGCCGAGGCGACGAACACAGACAGGATCGTGGTGTTCGGGAAGTAGAGAAAGAGCAGGCTCACCACAGCCTGCGCGGACTGACCTGCCAGCGCGCCGATCGCAATTATGAGAGTGAAGAAAGATCCGGCGAATATCGCTATCGCCTCCATGAGCAGGAAGAAGAGCCTGCTCGATTTGGTCCTCATTATTATTATGATTATGAGCGCGAATAGCACAATCGCAAACGCATAGAATAGTACGAAGCTTGAAGGGGCAACCACCTGGTAGATCTGTATGATGAACGATGGCTGGTTGTTGTACACCTGCGTTGCAAGGAGCAGGCCTAGAAACTGGACTATCAGGAAGATGACGAGTATCTTGATGTCCTGCCTCATCGTGAGCGGTCTTACATCCAGAGAAACACCAATTAGATAAAAGTGCAGAAACTATTTATAGTGTGGGTTTGCCTCTGGTCAGATTGACCAGTATTTCTTGTTCTTTATGAAGGTCTTCTGCGCCTCTATCAGGTCTGTGAAGAAGAGGTGCTCCTGCCGCCTCAGCATCATGAGTATCCTGGCTGCGCTGGTCGGACCAACTCCATAAGTGGAAAGCGCGAGCGCTGCCCTTCCTCCATACGAGTCGAAAAGGCTAGCCTGCTTCATTATCTCCCTGAACTCCTTCCGCTCCGCCGCTGTGAGCCTCCTCCCTTCTAACCTCTTCTTTATTACTGTGTTGTACTCTTCGCTGAACGGCGCTATCATCGGACTGGCGCAGTTGGGGCACTTTATCTCCTTCTCGTCTTTTATCTCGTTGAGCTTTCGCGAGAAGTGCATACCGCAATAGGTGCAGAGCAGCTTGATGTTCTTTGAAAGCAGGTACTTTGAGAAAGATGCGATGAGCTCGTTGCTCGGCAGCAGGGGCATCACCAGCTCCTTCGTGTAGTAGGCTGAGTTGAGTATCATCTTTGCGATCGGCGACAGCATCCCCGCCGCTACCGTCATGATCTTCATCCTTCCGCCGCTAATCGCACCAAAGAACTCGGAGAGCGTCGCAGTATCGAAGTAGTTCTGCATCAGTTCCCTTGACGTCTCTGCGTATACGGGGCTGTCCTGCAGAACCTTCATTACCTTCCTGGTTATTGACTTCGATACTGGAGTCTCCTTGTCTATGATACCAAATAGCTTTGCAATCGTTATGAACTTGTACCTGAACAACTCCGTCTCCTGCATTGTATTCGCGAGCATCTTTTCAACGTCGTGCTCCGCTGTCTCCCTGAGGACAGGCTCGATCCTGATGCTCGAGGGCAGCTCGAAGAATATCATGTATGGGGACGACTTCATGTTAACGCTCCTTCCCGCCTTCGCGGTCAGCCTGAATGCAAGAAGCCGCGACAGCGCCTCGTTCGCGAGCGTGCCAAGCCCTGTGTGCAGGATAACGTACTCATCGCCCTGTTCTATAATTAGCTTGTCCGCGCTCGGAAGGCCAATCTTCGCCTGCGCCGCTATGAACTCATTTATCTCCTCCTTTGTCTTCTGGTCAGCTTTCGAAACGATTTCCGGATTGCCGAATATCTCGAATACCTTCTCCGTTACCTTCCTGCTGACCGGGATGTCCTCCCCGTTCCAGTCGGGTATTGCGGCATCTAGGTCAGAGCTAGGCTCAACTGTTATGACATTCTCGTCTATGCTGATGACTTTCCACGGAAGCCCCTTCGTTATGAAGACGGAGTTCTCGTCGACTGCGCTGACAACGAACCCCTCGTCAAGGCTGGATATTATCCTGTTGTCCGCAACGTTCTTAACTAGGAAGCGCTTTGAATCAGGGATAACGCTGAGGTGCTCATAATAGTACATCCTTGTCCTTGGCCCGGAGGATATGCTCCTGCCGTCGAAACCGACCATCCTGTGCTTGTTCATGAATTCGAGGAGCCATGACAGCTTCTCCCTTGGAAAGTCTTTGTAGATATATGAGCGCTTTATTATCGAATCCAACTGATCTATGCTGCACTCGTTCTTGTCGATGGCGATCCCGCATATCTGGTTTGCAAGGACGTCGAGCGCATTGCTCTGCGGCTTATATCTCTCCAGCGTGCCGGCGGCGACATTGTCGAATATTGCAGTAGTCTCTATTGCATCCATTGTATTGGTGGCAAGTACGATGCCCTTCGCGGCTCCTTTCTCCGTATGCCCGCTCCTCCCCACTCTCTGAATCAGCCGAAGAGCCTGGCGCGGAGAGCCGTACTGTATTACGAGATCTACGTTGCCTATGTCTATGCCGAGCTCGAGAGAGCTCGTCGCGATTATGCTCTTCAGGGTGCCATCCTTGAACTCGTTCTCGATCTTTATCCTCTCCATCCTGTCGAGGGAGCTGTGGTGTACGCCTATTCCCCCGAACGGCTCGATGCTGTTGAGATAGAGGAGCCTGCTCCCCAGCGCCTCTACAACCTGCCGCGTGTTCGCGAATATTATCGTCGACTTCGAATCCCTGACATTGGTCGCAATCGCGTTGAGCCTTCCGAGCGCATCGCCGTCAAGGCCGAACCTGTTCGCAAGATCAGCTAGGTGCTTCGCATGCGTCCTTGGGAGCTCCACCTTTAGCGACATCTCCTTCTTGTGCTGCACCTGCGCTGCCCTGCACTGCCTGTCATTGCAGAGGTACTTGCCGATCTGCTCCGGATCTCCGATAGTGGCGCTTATCCCTATTCTCTGGAAGCCGGGGGACAATTCCTCCAGCCTTTCGAGAGCGACAGAAAGCTGCGCTCCCCTCTTGTTGAAGTAGAGCTCGTGTATCTCGTCGATAACTACAGCCTTCACGTTCTTCAATGAGGGGCCTATGCTCTTAGTTGGCAGCACGCTCTGGAGAGTCTCTGGGGTTGTGATAAGCACCTGCGGTGCGCGCCTGGCCTGCTTCCCCCTTTCGCTCTGCGTCGTGTCGCCGTGCCTGACCGCGATCGTGATTCCGATCTCTGCGCACATCCGCTCCAGCCTTTTAATCATGTCCCTGTTGAGCGCTCGGAGCGGGGTGATGTAGAGCAGCTTTATCCCCGACTTGTCTTGGTCTTTCGCAATCCTGTCGAATATCGGGAGGACTGCCGCTTCGGTCTTCCCGGATCCTGTAGGCGCTATGATTATGCAGTTCTCGCGCTTCTCCACTATCGGCAGCGCTAGCTTCTGTATGTCGGTGTATGTTTTGTATCTTTTGAGGAATATATCTTGGATGCTGGTTATGCAATCACTTGTGGCTTATATCTTAACATAATCCATGCCGAGTTCGTCAAGCTTCTTCATCGCAGCCTCGCGCTCCGGTGCGGTTATGCTCTTCCAGTCGATGACAGCGACCTCCGGCCTGGGCAGCGACCTCTCTATCGCCTGCTGCAGCATGTCGACGCTCCCCGTATGGTGCTTCGACATCATATGCCCGAATGCATACTCCCCATCGAGCGCCCTCTTTGCGAACCTGTCCTCGTAATGGAGGCCGCCTATCCCGAGCGCAATCCTCTTGTAAGAAGCCTCTCTGTCGAGGGATTCGAACACCGATTCGGCAAGGAAGCGCGCCGCCTCTTTGCTGGTCTTGGTCTGCTCGTCACCGCCTATCTCAGCATAGAACGCTGGTGTCATGAGCAGCGGCCCGTGATGGGTCGCCTCATATGTGACTGGTATCTGCATCTTGTTCCTGCCCTTCATTGCAGCCAGGCAGTTCAGCATTCCGATCGGCGCTGCAGTCGCAAGCTGCTTCGGCTTCCCTCCCAGCTTCGCCTCGCCGTTCCAGTTGCCCATAGGATGCACCGTAAAGGAGGGCTGCCCCTTCGAGCTGCTGTGCCTGCTCAATATTATTATCAGGTCTGTATGTAGCTCATCCAGGAAATCCGCCTGGAGATGGGTCTCCTCCAACTCCAGAAGGCTTGCCTTCTCGCACCTGAAGTGCCTCATTCCTTTGAACTGGCTCTCCTCTTCAAAGCCGACAGCCTCCTTCAGGGCGGCTGCTATTGCCGTCGAGACTGGATCAGCTAGAGAATAGACGATGTACATGCGTTCACGTCAAAAATAAAAAGGTGGGCTTTCTAAGCTATATGATGTACCTAGATTATTACGACTACATAGCTCTTATAGTTTTTGTGCTCTTCGCTATCTTCATCCCTGCCTCATTCCTGCTCACATCAAAACTGTTGAGGAAAAACCCTCCCGGGAACAGGGTGAAGGGGACAAGCTATGAGAGCGCTGAGCAGCCGGTCGGAGGCATTCGCGACATAGACAACGAGTACCTTCCATTCTTCGCCATCTTCCTTCCTTTCGAGATCATCACGATGGTGCTGATACTCTGGGCACTGGCAGCCAGGATTGTGGGAGCAGGCACCAACCTATTGGTTGTCGGCCTTGCAATAGTTTCAATGGTGCTTGCGATAATCGGCTACAAATACACAAGTGATAAACATGTCGGGACAAGCGATTGACGAAAGCCCATTTTCAGGGGAGCAGTTCATGAATGCCGAGAAGAAGATGAACCTGCTCGTAGAGCAGTCGATCAGGAACTACAAGCAGCCGCAGCCTGCGGTCTTCACGAAGCTCAGCGAAGTGACGAAGGGGATGGCTAGCGGGATAATAAAATGGGGACGGACGAATTCGATGTGGCCCCTGCAGTTCGGCCTTGCTTGCTGCGCTATCGAGCTTATGGATTTCGGCGCCTCCAGGATAGACGCAGAGAGGAAGGGATACCTTCTCTTCAGGGCGACTCCGCGCCAATGCGATGTCATGCTTGTAGCCGGATGGGTGACAAAGTCGATGATTCCGAGGATAAAGCGCCTCTACGAGCAGATGGCAGCGCCACGCTATGTGATTGCATATGGGGAATGCGCTACATGCGGGGGACCGTGGTGGGAGAGCTACAACATAATAAAAGGCATAGACCAGATCATTCCTGTTGATGTTTATGTAGCCGGGTGCCCGCCGCGCCCGGAGAACCTGTTCACGGCTCTGATGAAGCTGCAGGACAAAGTGAGTGGTAAAATTGCGGGAAATACCGAAAGAAACCTTAGTGAGACAAATAGAAGGGCTAAAGGCAAAGGGCTTTGACTACCTCAAGAAGATAACCGCTGTGGATTATGTTGACCGCATAGAGGTCATATATATAATCTACAACACGGAAAGCAAGAAAGAGGAGGTGGTCAAAGTGGAGCTTGACCTGAACAGCCCATCGATAGCGTCAGTGATGCACATCTATAGGGCAGCCGACTGGTATGAAAGAGAACTGCAGGAGATGTTCGGGATTAAGATAGAAGGGAGGGATGCGAAGAGGCTGCTCCTTGAAGAGTGGAACGGCACCGACGCGCCGCTCAGGAAGAGCTTCGTCTGGGGCAGAGACTACAAGAGGATGGAATAATGGCGGTGATGAGGATAAACGTTGGGCCTATACATCCGAGCACGCACGGAGTGCTGCGGCTGGTGGTCGATGTTGACGGCGATAGTATTGTCAACGTAGAACCGCACATCGGATTCCTGCACAGGGGAGTGGAGAAGCTCTGCGAAACCAGGATGTACATGCAGAATCCCTCATATTTCGAGAAGCTTGACTATATATCTCCGATGAGCTGGGACGACCTCTATGTCGCAGCGGTTGAGGAGGCGATGGGCGCGGAGGTGAAGGAACCTGCGCAATACGCAAGGGTCGTTCTTATAGAATTCCAGAGGATAGCGAACCACCTCCTCTGGATAGGCACGCTCTGCAACGACATAGGGCAGATGTTCACTGTGTTCATGTGGTGCTTCAGGGAGAGGGCGAAGGTGCTGAAACTTCTCGAGAATGTGACAGGCGGCAGGATGTTCTACAACTACATGAGGGTCGGAGGGCTGCAGAGGCCGCTTCCTCCAGACTTCAAGGAAAGAGCGCTCGAACTAACCGCCTATCTCAGGGCAAAAGTATCTGAATACAAGGATGTACTCGACGCGAACGAGGTATTCATGGAGCGGCTGAAAGGAGTAGGCGTGCTGAGCAGGAAGGACGCGATAAACTATGGCGTTACCGGCCCTGTCCTTCGCGCATCCGGCGTTGACGAAGACGCCAGGAAGTCGCATCCCTACTATGTCTATGACAAGCTGGATTTCAACGTAGTCACGATGAGCGGGGAGGATTCTTATTCGAGATACAAGGTAAGGTACGATGAGATATTCCAGAGCATAAGGATAATAGAGCAGGCCATTGACAAGATGCCGGAAGGTGACATGGTCGGGCAGCCGATAAAGCTCATAGGCGCTCCGGCAAAGCAAGACACGGTCATAACGAGAAGGGAGCTGCCGAAGGGCGAGGGACTAATCTACATGGTGCCTGACAAGCAGAAGCCATTCCGCCTCTCGATAAGGGCGCCCGGGTTCGTGAACCTTGCTGCCCTCCCAAAGATGTGCGAAGGCGCGAAGTTCGCAGACCTGTTCGCGATCCTGGGCAGCCTAGACATAATATTCGGGGAGACAGACCGTTAGTGCCGGCTACTGAGTAAGCAGTTTTGCGATGGCGCTCCTTAGCTCATCGTCTTTTAGCGTGCTTATGTAGAGGAAGGCATAGAAGAACTTAGAGAACGCGTCTCCCCTTATCGACTTCGCAAGAAGCATCAGTATCGCCTTTGCCTCCTTCGCCTCGATGGCTAGCTTGAACAGCCATGAAAGCTCATCGTTGTCCCTCATCGCCTTCCTGAACACTTTTATGGTCCTCGGATTCCATGCTGCGACTGCGCCAACTATGTCGTCCTCGCCATTGAATCTCTTATAATCGCCGGTTTCAGCTACAGCTCTCAGACCTGCAAGCGCATCTAGCTCCACAGATATCTTCCTGAGAGGTTCGTAGACCCGCCTTCTGGCAAGATTAGGGTAAACAAGAAGAGAAGGGACCTGTTTTGGGTCCTTCGGCAGGTCTATATGAAGAAGGCCGCTCCTCGCCATCTCGCCGGTGAGCCTTAGGTACGCCAAGGATATCGCTTCCTGCACTTCTGGATAATGTGAGAACTTAAGCTTGTTGTTTATGGTTTTCAGCTTTCTCCTTTTGTATATCTCGGAAAACCTGTCAGTGACAGGCCAGACTGCCCTTTCCCATTCAACCTTCCGGGAATGCGCTGCTGCCGTAACCCTGAGGTTCCAGAGCCCTACGACGAAACGAGTATAGAGCTGCATTGGCTTTTCGGTTGAATTTACAACAGAAAGCGGAGTGTCAACGCGCAGCATTACCGATAGCGGGCTTTCCCGCCTTCCTGCAACAGAGATGGTGGCTGATCCCTGTGTAGTTTCTTGCAGCATATTAACCCTATTATCACAAGAAATATTTATTTTTGTTGTATGCGGCCTAGTTTAGTGCATTTGCGGCCTCGGGCGAGGGAAGGTTGGCTGAGGAACTGAGCGCGAGCACGCGCTGGAGATTTGGGCTTAGGATGGACGTATCAATCCACTCCGGAGAGAAAGGGAACGAATCCAAATAATGCATGCTCTCTTACACGACTCTGAAGTGCGTTATCGCAGTTTGGTTCCACTCGTCTCCGGCGACTATGGTGTATGTGCCTGGAGTGAAGTTGTGGAATGCGAAGTTCGAGCCTATCCAGTACCCTATAGCATTGAAGCCGTATGAGGCAGATATATTGTACACCGCCTCTTCTACTCCCGTGTGATATGTCACATTGCTGCCCAGCGTTCCAGAATAGGGGATATCAGTTACGACTTTGGCGCCGTCACTCAGTGGAGCAAAGATGTAACCGAGATAAGTGCGCGGGAAGAATATTGGACATAGCGAAACAACTCCCTCATTAGGCGTGTTTGTCAAGTCAAGAGGCGGGCCTGCTGAGCTGATGTTTGCAAGCGAGTAGTCGCCCTTGAACATCGCGATCTGCATTGGATAAATTGTTGCTCCTCCGCAGGCATAGAAATTTCCAGGATAGCCTAACCCTGTTATATCCGGCCAGTTGTTTTCCACAGGGACATAGATGCTATAGTCTAGCTCGTTCGTCAGCGCAACCTCGAAACCTATGCTGCCATTGCTTGCTATCGCCGTGGTGTTTGTGGAGATGGCAAGGTTCAGCGACCCATACGATGTCGGCCCTGACGAGACCAGATAGATCACAGATAGAGCCCCTATAATTCCGAGGAGC
>JAKBHG010000016.1:0-1478 GCA_021836925.1 Microcaldota archaeon
TTGAGGTTCTCCTGTCTGCCTATGACAGGTCCTGTTATCTTCGTCTTGCGGTAGAGGTCGTTGTCTATATCCACTGCAAGTACGAGAATGCGCTCTCCCATGAGAACAACCACGATGCTATATAATATAAGCGTTTGGCATAAAAAACTTTTCTCTTGGTTCGGTAAATGCAAATGCCAGATGAAGCGCGCGGCAAACCGGTTCCTGAGAGGTCTACGCGGGAAGGCGGATGGGCATCGAGTGGCTTTCCAGGAATCCTGCGCTCCTGGAAAAAGACAGGGGATACGGTAGAGTCCAAATGAAAAAAGCTTCTGGATAAAGCGAAGGCCGCCAATAAGCTTAAATAGAAATCATGCGATATGCTTCTGCGACAGGCGGCCTGTTAGGTATTCTAGATGTCAATGTCAGTTTCTGCTAAGAAAGATTATCCTTCACTTCCATCATTTGTTAAGAGCCTAGACCTGCCCCTGGCATTCCTTCCATTCGCACCAGAAGTGGCGAAACAGATGCACGATGTCGCTGCTGTGCAGCTCCGCGAGGCCGTCGAAAGGAAGGACGCAAAGGCAGTGGAGAAGATCCTGACAAAGCTCGACGAAACGCTCCACATCGACCTGGAGGCGTTCCTCAACGAGCGCAATCTGAAGGGCCTTACCTATCTGCAGGAGGCCGTGAAGGTGCAGCCGAGGTGGCTGTTGCGCTCGAAGACAGTAGCGGAGCAGGCGAGGGAAAGGAGGAAGAAGAACAGCTCGCTGAGGCTTGTAGAGATCCTCGTTGAAAAGGGCGCGAACCATCTGGAAGACGCGGCTGCGATGACAAGCGATCCCGCAGTAGTATTTTACCTCAAGGAAATGGCGGAGAGGAGAAGGACAGATTGCAGCGCGAGAAGCCTGCTGTTCTACGTCCCCGGCAGCCCGGCTGATATTTCTTCACGACGATAACTGTGCCGCTCTTTTTAAGATAAGATAGATTGCAGCATAGATTGGAAGCTCTACCGCAGCTTTTTCATAAGGGCCGTATTCCTCCCCGTTCATGGAGAATTTCGGCGCCTTCTCGATTTTCACTTTTAAAGTCTTTCCCTTGAACACTATCGACTCCTTCATCGGATCGAACTTCTGCAGCGCATTGAGCGACGGGAGGGTGTTGCCGAGGAGACCGGTGTCACCGTGGAGCGAGTCCGGCAGCCTGATGAGGTGGCCGGTGTCGTTCGTGACGTTTCTGTCTATGCTGTCGCTCTGCTTTATCGCCATCGTCTTTATCACATCCCTCCAGAACTCCTCCTTCTTCGGTATCTTTACGGTGTCCCAGTTCCCCATGCTGATTCCGAGGACTACCGTGGCCCTGTTCTTGAAGAGCTTCCTTGCGTACTCCTGCTTTATTCCCATTTCCTCGAGAGTAGCCACTCCTGTGTTTAGCGCGCTGATCAGGTTCCCCGCAATCTTCCCTCCCCATCCGCCGTCGGTGGGCTTCGGCCCGTGGAG
>JAKBHG010000016.1:1488-9629 GCA_021836925.1 Microcaldota archaeon
CTCATCCCCTCCCTCTTAACAGGCCTGAGCTCGAAGAGCTTTTCCGGGCTGATTCCGCTCCCAGTGATGTATTCGCTTATCTGCCTCCTCGCCTTCGAGTTGAGGCGGAAGACATCATCGTTGACTACATGGACGTGATAGCCCCTGTTGCCGCTGAAGTTTATCCTTATCTCCTTCTCCGAAAAACCGAAGTCTGGTATGAGAAAATCCTCCACCAGCTTCGTAGTCTCCTCCTTTACCTTGGCAAGGCAGTTCTCGCAGACCCACGACCTTCCGTGCTTCTCCTGGCATGGAAGATGCAGGTCGGTTGCGTCGAGGTCGAATATCAGCTCCCCGCCGAGCCATCCCTTGTTCTCCATTGGCCTCCCGTCCGGGTGCTCGTACTCCGCCGGGGAATAGTTGATGAAGGGAGGCGCGTTGTCCACTATGTACTTCTTGAAATCGTTTTCATCCTTGAACGAGTAATGGCGGAACGCGATCTTCTTATCGAAATCGCCGAATCCGAATTCCCTCCTTTCCGTGTGCGGCGGCGCTATGCTCTTCGCGTTGAAGTAATAATCGCTGATCAGCTTCCGCACAAGCTGCTCAGCCTTTGGTTCCAGCAAATGAGCACCTATGCTTTTTCACCATAAGAATATAAAAGATGGCATTCTAAAACCAACTATGCCGGTAGGAAAAGACGAGATAAAGCAGGTCATATTGGTCAGGGCTGACCTTGACATGGGCAAGGGGAAGCTCGGTGCCCAGATTGCGCACGGCTCTGTTTCCAGTTATCTCGAAGCGGAGATGTTTGACAAGAAGATCGCAAAGGAGTGGATAGACGCAGGCCAGAAAAAAATCGTGCTCAAGGTGCCTGACCAGGAATCATTGGAAAAGCTCTACAAGGCATTCAAGTTCAAGAAAGTCCCGTGCGCGCTGATCAACGACGCAGGCCTAACTCAGCTGCCTCCAGGCACAACGACAGTCCTTGGGATAGGCCCATGGAGGAGCGGAGAAATAGACATATTCACTGACAAGCTGAAACTACTCTGATTCTTTTACCCTCAGCTAAAAAGCTTTAATCACGGTCCACGATCATCGAGACAGTACGTCATCACTGGGCAGTAGTATTATCTCGGAAAGCATTAAAATATCAGATGTAGGTCAGCCAGTTCCCGAACATCTCATTCTCGCCAGTGGCAGCCTCTGAGTATTTCTCAGAGAGCATCTTGGTGATCGGTCCTGGCTTTCCATTGCCGACCTTTATGCCATCAACATTTACAACAGGGGTGACCTCTGCAGCTGTACCCGTGAAGAAGACCTCATCAGCTATGTAAAGCTCCTCCTTGTGCAGCTCTGTCTCTACGACCTCTATCCCCGCATCCTGGGCCAGCTTTATCACAGAGTCTCTCGTTATCCCGACAAGTATGTCTGCGCTGTAGTTCGGAGTGAGGAGATAGTTGTCCATATACAGGAAGATGTTCTCCGCCGTGCCCTCTGCTATTCTCCCCTGCGTTGACAGCATTATCGCCTCGTCGAAGCCCGATGCCCTCGCTTCATGGTGCGCTATGAGGGAGTTTATGTAGTTGCCGCTCGCCTTCGCCTCTACTGGAAGTATCTCGGAGTTGATCCTCTTCCATGTGGAGGTCTTGCACCTTATCCCCGTTTCCTTCCCCTTGCCGAAGTATGCGCCGAATGGGATAGCCGCTATTGCTGTCGTTACCTTGTCGCCGTGGGTTCCCAGCCCGACCTGGTCTGTATTGTAGAATGCGAATGGCCTTATGTAGCACGAGCCGAGCTTGTTCGCCCTGACCGTCTCAATGATCGCGCTTTCGAACTGCTTCTGCGTGTAGCCGAGATCCATTTGGTATATCTTCGCTGTCCTGAAGAACCTCCGCACATGGTCCTGGAGCCTGAATATTGCCGTCCCCTTCCTGTTCTGGTATGCGCGAAGCCCTTCGAATATCCCGCTTCCATACTGCAGCGAGTGCGCAAGGACAGGCACCTTTGCATCGTTGTAGTTCACCAGCTTCCCGTCCCACCATACCTTCAGCTTAGACCTGTCGTTTGCCATTTACTCGCCCCCATCAGATAAAGAAGTAAAAATTTATAATCCTGCCCTAAATTCTAAGCATGCGCAGGAGCGAGATAATAAGGGAGCTAAAGAGAAGGAAGCTCACGGCATTCCAGACGAGGGTCCTCCTTGCGGCCTATTCAGTGCCAAAGGGAAAAACGATAACATACAAGGAACTTGCAAAGAAAGCAGGCTATCCCAATGCATACAGGGCAGCAGGGAGCGTAATGAAAATGAATCCGCTTGCGCCGACCATACCCTGCCACCGGGTGATAAAGAGCGATCGCAGCCTTGGCAACTATTCAAACGGGGGGACAAAGGCAAAAGAGCGCATGCTGAAGAGAGAGCACGCTATCTGAAACATAACGGCCGGTTTCCCGGCCAAGTCCTGTACTAACCCCTCTCTACAACCCACCGTGTATCCGAATCGCAATCTGCGGAACTATCCTGGCTCCCTGTCCATCTACCTGATCATTAGGCAGCGGCAGGAGCTGCGATGCTCCATCCTCGAGCACCCCAATCCTGACCCCTGCCCTCTCCATCAACCTGAACTCCGCTACTCCTGCCTTTGTGAGCACCAGCCGCTTGCCGGGCTCCTCCTTTGTCGCGAAGTCAAGCACCCGCTTCTCCTTTAGCCTGTTGAGGTTGTACCACACCGAGCTCTTCGAGAAGCCGTAACTCTCGCTTATGTAGCTGACGAAAGAGGAGGCGCTGTCTATGCTGTCCAGCCCTATCTCCATGACTATCAGGCGCTCGCGCTGCGATAGTCTTGCGACAACCTTCTGAATCCTACTAGTAATAGCTATTTGGCCCATCAAAAACACCCTAAAAACAGTTTAGGAAATTTAAGCGGCCAAATACCCATATGGTGTATTTGTATTCCAGCACTTATCCATGATAATGCTGGCGACGCTCGCGCTGCACTTGAGAGAAAAGAGCTTTCCGTGTTGCAGCGCTTCTTGCATTGTTACACCATATTTGTTTCCGCAAATCGGCAGCGCACGATGTCTACCGATCATTATTCTTGTGTGAACCATGCTATTTAAAGCTTCTGTCCTAAGATTTTCCCATCCCGGAAAAAGCCATGGAGAAGAGAAGAAAGAGCACTGCAGGACCGTGAAAGCATCGCCGACGAAGTGCGTGCACGTTGCAATCGTTGAGAAGAGGGGAAAGCGCGGCGGAACGACGACAGCGGGAAAGGTCCACGCGAAAAAGAGGAAACCCGGATCAGCCGATCCCATGGCTCGTTCTACTGCAGCTCAAGGTCTAGGCCACGCACGCTATGTCTCCGAATCCATGGAGCTGCTGCCCTACCTCGTCATTAGCGTTGAATACCTCTATCCTTATCCTTTTCTCCTCCGCACCAGCCAGGACCTTTTGCACTTCCGGTTTGCTGAGGACAATGTCGTTGACCAGGACAACACCCGCTTCATAGCTCTCTATCGCCTCCCCCACCTCCCGCGCCCCCGACCTTGATTTTCCCGTGCTGAGATTGTTGAGGAACTCTTCCATCAGCTTGAACTCAATCCTTATCCTCTCCCTCTGCAGCAGCGCAGCGACTTTCTCCCCCTTTATGAGCTCGTAGATTCCAGACCTCTCAGCGTTGCTGACCGCCTCGAAGATTATCCTCTTCGCGCTCTTCTTCAGGAATCCGCTCTCCTCTCCCTGCTTCTTGATGTCCTCTTTTGTGAAACCCGGGCCTGCGATTATCACGGTGTCTACCCTCATATCGTTCGCCATGTCAAGGACCTGCTGGAAGTACTTCCTCTGCTGCTCAGCAAAGTCTTTCTGGCTCATCCTCTTGCTCAGCCTGCTGTATATCTCGCTCCTGAATTCCACGCCGTAACCGAGCAGGTAGGCGGGAAGAGCCTTTTCATCATCGACAACTATCAGTCCAAGCCTCGCCTTCTTCGTGTCAGAGACAGCAGTCCTGACCACGTTGACTATGTAATCAGGCCACGACTCTTTCTGTATCTCGAGCACGTCCTCGGGCCCTATGTTTAGGGTGTGGTAGCTGTTGAGCTTTATGAATTCCAGCGGCCGGCCCTCCAATATCTTTCCCATGATGCGCAGCCTGTTCGCCGTCTTGTCGAACTCCGTCTTCTCCACCCTTACCTTTATCACGACCTCTTTCATCTCCCCCTTGTCGCTCTCGCTGCTCTTGAACTTCCTCAGGCTCTCCGACTTCACGAAGTCGTTCTCGAATATTATCCTCTGCAGCGTCCAGAGGTCGTCGAGAGTGTCCACCCGCAGTTTGAGCCTCCCCTCTCCTTCGTAAAACCTTATGACCTTCATCTGACCAGCGTTTGATTTAGACTTGCAGAAACAATATTAATAGCTTAGTATCCATCAATACACGAACCTGCGATAGTGATCAGTTGTCAATATCGATTTCATCAATACTCAGCGGCGCTACATCCGTCATCATCTCGATAATACAGAGCTACGGCTACCTTGGGATATTCGGGCTGATGCTGCTCGAGGGCTCTTCCCTTCCCTTGCCCAGCGAAGTGATAATACCCCTCGCGGGATACTTCTCCGCTCAGGGCCTGCTCAGCCTGCCCCTCGCTTTCACAGCCGTGCTTGCGGGCAGCATAGGCGGCCTCCTGGTCGACTACTACATAGGATTCTTCCTCGGGAATGGCGTTGTCTACAAGCACCTCAGGTTCTTCCACGTCAGGCAGGAAACGCTGGACAACTTCGATGCGTGGTTCAACAGGAACGCCGTGGCAGCCGTGTTCCTCACCAGGTTCGTCCCGGAGATAAGGACACTGATGAGCATCCCGGCAGGCTTTGCAAAGATGCCGATGAGGAAGTTCCTCGCCTACTCAATAGCCGGCAACCTGATATGGGACACCACCCTGATACTTTTCGGCTACTATCTCTACACGGCGCAGAGCAACATAGCAGTAGTGCTGGGCGCGATAGGAATCTTCGCGATATTGATGTACGTGATATTCCGCTATGCGCTGAAGAGCATGAAAAAGGGAGCTGTGCAGGCCAACAAGGGATAAATTAATAAAACCATATTGAGAGTTACATCTGTGATACAATGGCCAGGTCAAGAGCAAGGCTGCGGGCAAGAGCCGGCACCCACAGAGCGAAGGAGAGGGACATACACGACACGCTTCTTTTGGCATTCATATTCCTCGGTCTCGGGATAGGCATTTGGTATGGGCAGCCCGGTCCCGGGTTATTGATTGGCGGAGGTGTCGGAGTGCTTGCGAGGGGCTATTCAAAATACGGAAAAGACAGGGAAATGGTCTCTGCGTCGCTCGGAGTTGCCAGCTACATAATATTCCTGTTCGGCAGATACTTCATATTCCTCGTGATATCCCTGCTTTAAGGGATAGTGTGATTCTATCCGTATGAGGCGAGCGTCCCGCTAGTGATCATAGGATTAATATTGCTTATAATTTTCTTCAAGCGAAGATAATCCATCTTTCGGTTTTTTCTTTTTACTTTATTTTTTAAAAAAACCGAAACAACAAGCTTACGTTTAAATATTAGCAGAGCTCTCTATCTATCATCTGCTACAACTGATCATCATGAGCAAGATGGGGGAAACGAAGCAAAAGATACTCGATTCCCTGGGGAACAAGAGCAAGACGCTCACAGACCTGAGCAATGAGCTCGATCTCGCTCCATCCACTATCGCAGAGCACATACGCGACCTCCTCAGCATGAACGCGATAAGGGAGATTGACGACATCCCAAGGAAGTGGAAATATTATGAGATAAACCCAACCTTCAGCCCCGAGCAGTACCACATGAGCTTCATGAGGAGGCAGGGGCTAATACTGTCAGTCGGCATAGTGGTCGCAATAGCTGTGATCGGGTCGCTGCTCTACATTACTAACTCGAACTACAACAGCATAACCGCCTGCACCCCGAAGCCGGGATACATCTGCGGCAGCCCGGAGGCCAATTCCTCAGGCACGCTGAGCGTAGTCCTCGGCGGGCAGAACAAGACGATAGCGGTGCAGGGAATAGGCTGCAGCTACAACTCATCCCCGCCAAGCACATTTACTCCCTACCATGCGACGCTCACCGCGAACGCAGGCGCAAGGCTCGACGTCTCGTGCCCGCAGCCAAGCGCGCAGCAGGCATCGCAGTCCACGGTCGTGCACATCTGGCTGAACTACACCGCAAACGGGATCGGCGTTGTCGCGGAGGTTGCGAACTTAACCCGCCCGCCGGTGTACTACACCACAGTGCCCACGACAACAACAGCGCAGCCAACCACTACGATACCGTACACCACAATACCGCAGTACTACCAGAACGGCAACTCCAACGGCACTGTCCTGCAGAGCGCACCCGGTGGCAGCGTGCTCATAGCTCCCGGCCTGACTTACATATGCGCAGCCGGATCCTACGCAAGCACCATAAGGTCTGCTTCATGGTCTCCCGATTCCTCGACTGGAGTCTACAGCAGCATAGGCAGGAGCTATGGAAACCTATGCTCGGTTCTCGGCGGCACGACGTCTCAGGACAATTACATCGCATTGGCAGGGGTAAGCGTCAACCAGGCCAACCCGATAGTCTACGCGACCACAGGGGCGCCCGACACCGGGCTAACACAGCTCAACTTCTCCGTTCTGGATCCCGATTCTGAAGTTGTGATCGCAATTGCAAGCGGCGGCGGCACGTTCATCACAGGGGTAAACCCGTCGCTCTATTGCACCGTAAACCAGAACGATTACCACCCGATATCCGCAGGCTGGACCCCTCTCGTCTACATCGCCACATGCACGGCGCAGACTCCCGGGAACTACAATATAAAAGCGACAGGCGTATCCGGCAACCCGCAGTATTATTATGGAAACGGCTGGGTGTCCATGGCTGCATACGTGTTCCCGTCCGGGATACCTCCGAGCACTACGACCTCGGTATATACCACAGTGCCGACCACATCTACAACATATTCGACAACGGCTCCAACTACGTCCGTGCAGACGACCACCACAGCAGTGCCTCAGGACTGCGGTCTGCTTAAGACCATATACGTAAACCAGACCCTGTCGTGCCAGGGATACATGGTGCTGCTGACTGACTTGAGCCAGCCGGCACAAAACCAGTCGATTAACCAGTCGACTGGCAGCGCGGCAGACCTTGCGGTATACTACAACGGCGCTTACCAGGCCAGCATGCAGATATTCCCAAACCCGGCACAAGTGGCATTATACACGTCGCAGCAGGCAAATACGACGCTGGCCATACAGGTCAACAAGACGTTCGCAGGGCTCTATGCATACCAGAAATGGGCGCAGGTCGAGATATATGCCATAACAAAGCAGCCGTCCACTACGACAACGCAGACCACATCCACAATCTCGACTACCACCTCCACCACCTCCACCTCGGTAGCGACCACGACAACGGTTCCGGTGACCACAAACCAGAGCGCGATGTACGTCTATAATCCAGGCCTCACGCCGAATACGGCGGCGGCATATGCACTATTCACGCCCGTATTTTCGCCGCTCTATGTGGGCAGCAATATAACCGACGGCCCATTTACCGTGCACCTCGCTGACCTCAGCCAGCCGAATCAGAACAACGTCTCAACGGCGATAATATACATATACTACAACGGCGCGCTCACCAACACGACGCAGCTACTGCCCGGGCAGGTTGACGAGTACACGGTTTCCGGCAGGACCATAACGGTATATGTGAACAGCACATATGCTGTAGGTCTCTACAGCCACTGGGCGAAGATAGAGCTCTCCTTCTCTCCCGTCACGATAACCATAAATCAGACCGTTTCGCAGGGGCCGTTCTCCCTGCTGCTCAGGAAGGTGACGAACAGCACCACATACTTCAATATACTGCAGAACGGGACTGTGATAAGGAGCAACATGTCGCTTGTCCTTGGGCACATTGCATATGTCTGATCCTGCAGACTGGAGTGAGATAAACATAAACGCAACAATACATTTAAAAAGTTATCATCTAATCTATAATCTGATTAATCTGATAATTCGTGGGCTGTAATATGAATGAGTATAGATCTTTCGCTCTAGTCTTGGCGCTCTTCAGCGTCTTCATGGTCTCTTTTGCAGTGAACAGCGCAGCAGCCGCA
>JAKBHG010000017.1 GCA_021836925.1 Microcaldota archaeon
CTGGTCCTCGGGAACCCAACCCTTTGGTATATCTGGACTAACCCAATATGACACACCTCCTGTGGGCCAGGAGCTACCTGAGATAGCAACATCTCCGGACGGTGTGCTGGTCTACCTGGCCAGCCCGTTCAACGGCATGATCTCGCTCTACAACGGCAACACTCTCGAGTTCGACCACAGCTCCTACAATCTTGCGTTCGGTGACTATGCCGGCGGCCCTGTGGGCGGAGAGCCGTATGCAAACCTCAGCATCTACGAGTACATCGCCAACGGAGGCCTCTTCGGCGTAGGCCCGCAGAGAGGACCCGTGTGCATATCGAATCCATCCGTATCAACGGTATGCAGCAGCACCACAGCGACAAGCGTGGTCAGCGATGACCTTAACACGCTCATGATGAAGTCTGAGACAAACGGCGCATTCGGCGACCACCAGTGGGGCGGTTACGTGAACCCGCCATACTATGATCCGGGGTCCGACCTTACCATGTATCACCACCCGCTTGCGATATCCGACGTCAACGGGTACCTCTATGTCCTTGACGACTGGAATGATGCCGGAATGTACATCGGGCAGGGCAGACGCATATCCGGATACAAGGGCGCCCTGGTGAACAACGAGTGCGGCTTCAGTCCTGACCTTCACCACACGTGCGCAGGTATCTTCTTCCAGGTCCTCGATGTGAGAGTCCTAAACTACAATGGAACTGATGTCCCGATAAATCCAACCCCTCTCGCTGTCAATGACCTGGTGCTCACCTCGCAGCAGAACGGGGATCTGAACCCGGAGCCGCAGAACGCAGGGGCCATCTACTACGTCGATCCTAACTCGCTATCAGATCCGCCTTACGGCTGGATCCTCTCCGCAAACATCTCGCAGGAAGCCGGGCAGACCCAGGCTTCAAGCCAGCCCAACTATGGGCATTACAACGTGACCTTCTGTGGATCCACCGACTGCACTTACAACCTTGGGAACCTGCCTTCCAACGTGCTCTACCCTCCGATAGGCCCGCTCCTGAGGAACTGGGGCTTCCAGACCGGTACCAACAATCCGATGCTCGCGGACATGGGCTTCTCGGGAAGCCCCGGCAGCTACATAAGCATACTCTTTCCCAACCCGTCAAACATAAACGGACCTCAGAAGAACGAGTGGCCGTGCTCCGGCATACACGTTAGTGGGTGCTCCTTCAGCTACTACTCCAACGAGCGCTCGGAACTAATCTTTGCCACTCTGAATCCGGAGAACTATACTACCTATGCGCCCGCATCGCCGCCTTACGTCTGCTACGCCCAGGATACCACCATGAGACAAACATGCCTCGGCTCAGGCGTCGGAGGAGAACTGACACCCGATCTGGGAGCGCCAATAGCGCAGCTCATCAATCCTTTCCAGACTCTCGAGAGCGTAGGGTCTTTCAGGACGATCTCACTGCCGTCGGTCCTTGCGACCAGCGGCATAGGCTCGCAGCAGTTCCAGAACTCCCCTTCTGTCCAGAGCGTGAAGAACTGCGCAAGCCAGCTCGGCCAGGGCCAGTCGCTCAGCAGCACCTCCTGCTCGAGCTCGATAAAGGGATACGGCACGCAGAACTACAATCCGTCGTCTACGTCATCCGAGCCTGCCGGATTCGCGGTAAGCTTCGGCCAGTCTACGCTCAACAGCATCATAACCGGTTACCTTGTCGTGCCTTACGAGTACACGGTCTCAACAACGGAGCAGTACTCTCCATCAAGCGCCAGCCAGGGATGCCTGCCGATCCCTTCACCGCTTGGCACTACGGTCACGCTTCCGGCAAGCACCATGTATGGATTCGCATTGGAGCCTGCGCAGTCCGGCCCGTACATATCCAACGTGGCGTCGGGAAGCACGTACCTCCAGGACCAGGGCGGCCAGTACTACCAGCCGCAGCTCTCAGACTTCAACACGACGATACCCCTCGCCGAGCTCCTCAACGTCTACACCAACAGGGTCTTCGGGAGCACATGGATCAATGCGACGTTCAACTCGCTCTCAAACGAGCAGATAACCGTCAACGCTCTCTCATGGCTCCAGTACCGCATCAACACGTTCACCCAGGGGAGCGCCGCAGCAGATGCTGCCTGCGGAGGTCCATGCCCTGCATTCCAGAGCATCTCGTCAAACATAATCGATAACCCGCCGATCAACCCGCAGTTCGCGCCCCAGCTGTTCGCGAACTCGCTGAACATACAGACGAGCATGCCGAATCAGTTCGCATACTTCCAGCTCTTTGGCCCGGCGAGCGTCAACCTCTTCGACTGGTACCAGAACTTCCTCTACGGGAGCTCCCTCGACTTCCTCACCGCAAACTCGCTCTATGGTTACACCTACGGAGGTAACCAGTACGTGTCCAACATACTCGGATACCACCGACTTGTCTATGCGCTTAATGACAAGTTCAACAACACGATATACGCCCCGATCGACGCTGACATTGCCAGGGTGACGGTCATAGACCTCACCCTGAATCCCGTCGTCATGGGCCTCCAAGGCGCATCGGTTCAGGGATCACCGGCTCCTGCCGCCTCGGCCTCGAACAACGCAAACACAACCATGATCGGGATCAATGGGACAGTGGGATTCACAAACATAACCGGAAACTTCATACCGCTGGCAGACGCGCAGAACTCGATCTACATCTACTACGATACAAACATAAACTATCTTGTTCCAAATCCGGCGTGGGCGGGGGACCATACACAGCCAAGGCTGATGCAGGCCAACCCGCAGCAGACGGTGATATGCGCGTTCGGAAACAAGGCGAACTATGCCAACGGGCAGAACAACTGCATCCTCGCCAGCCCGCTCCTGTCGAATACCGTTGTCTGCCTGAATCCGGGGGGCACGCCTTACCAGTGCGCTGAGAGCGACGTCGCAAACACGGTGACCTTCTATACCCAGAATACGCCGGTTACAGAGGCGCAGCCGGCCCCTGGCACTGCCCCCACTTACGCTGATGCTCCGGCGCAATGTGCCCTGCCGGGAAGCCTGCTGCAGCCTCCAAACCTCGACTGCAATATCTACTCTGACCAGGGCGTAAAGCCGGATGGGACATCGATTAACATGTGCACCAACGGGGGAAGCCCTCCGTGCAAGGCCAAGGGAACAGCGCCTGACGGAACCCAGTACACATTCAACTGGTTCGGGACGACGTGCCCGGGCCCCCAGTCAGGCGACCAGCAGGCGCTCTGCGGAGCCGGAAGCGGTGAGATCTGCCCTCAGGAGTACTGCGTCCCCCTATTCGACAACGGAACTGGGACATGCACCTCGCAGATAGGACTCATCGCGTCTGCCACCACCAACGACATGGGGGCATTCTCCATAAACAGCATTACCGACCCCACGTATCCCTACAACGTGGTGGCATGCGGAAGCGGGGCAGCCACCGTCTACGCGCAGTTCTACGGATACCCAACGCCCGAGCCGATAACCGCGTTCCAGAACAAGCTATGGAATGCCGCATGGACGTCCAACACATTCGCGCTGGTATTGCCGCTTATAGGCACAAGGACATTCTACACGTCTGCGCCGTTCGAGGTCTGGAACTACTCTTGGACTCCGAATGTGACGGCGGAGGGCACCGAGATCGGGCTCCTGCTCCTGAGCTACGGGAGCATAAGCGGCGTCGCTATAGCGGCATTGGCAGCCACTGCCGTTGCTGTTGTCCTGGTCCTGAGAAAGCGGAGCCTCAGCCGGAGGGCTTCCGGAAAGGCCAGGCCTGCACGTCACGTCTCTAAGTAACGCTATCGCGCCAAGTCACTAATTGAAACATGGTGCGAGAGCGGTGTTGGGCTTGCCTCTATTGCTGCAACTGTTGCTGCCAGAGAGCCCGATCCGTATCACGCGCCCGGATCCAATCAGGGATTGGTCTCCTGGGGCGCCTCTCCCCCTTCCTGTTCCACTCCGACCTCCTTTGGATGCTGCTCTCCAACAGCCTCGGTCGCCTGTCTGTCGCGCTCCGAGTCAACCAGGTTTGTGCGCGCGTTCTTCCCGTTTATCAGGTTCGTGAAGAGCGCCTCTACGCCGTCGCTTCCAAGGTATCTCAGAAGGTTGTCAGCGAGCGGAGGTGCCATCTCGTTCAGCGCATCGTGCCAGATCTCCGCAACGTTCATCGCCCTCACGACCTCGTCCCTGACGAATCCCAGGGTCTCCTTCGAGACTCCGCTCGTTGGCGCATCCCTGCTGGTTATGCCCAGGCCCTTTCCTACCTCCGACTCGGCTAGAGCATCGAATGCGCCGTTTATCGTCTTGGCAACCTTCCACATCGCGCTGACCTCCGCGTCGGAGAGCTCCTCCTTGTAGGCCCTGGCGTAGTAGTGCACCATCTCGTGGAGCACCTTGTTCCTCATGCTCGCCTCCTCGAGCAGCTTCTCGACCTCTGGCCTGCCTCCGCGCATCTGCGCGTCAGCTATCGCCGCTGCACTCACCAGGCCGAGCGTCTCACTGCCGTACTCGCCTACGTGCTTGAACAGGCGCTCCCCAAGGTCGCCCTGAATCATCTGCGCGTCGGCCATTGCGATCTCACGCGGCGTGGCCTCGTTGATCTTATCATCGTCCATCTCAAGGCTGCGCGGCTCCACCTCCACCTGCTGGAGCGGGCCGATCTTCCTGAAGGCTCTTATCCCATAATTGGCATCTACCTGTTCCGGAGTGATCCTGCTCATGAACTCCGCGCCAACCACGGTGGTGTTTCCGGGAACCGCCTTGCCCTCCTTGTCCTTTAGGGTGCTTGCCCTGTTTATCATGTTTAGCGTCGCGTAGCATGCGCCCATCATAGCGAGATGATACTCTAGGTTTCCGAACTTCTGCGCCAGTTCTGTTATGTCGCTCCCTGCTATGCCTGTGAGCCCCGCCATGACCTTCCCCTTCTGCTCCTCCTCGCTCTTTGCCCCTACCTTCTGGCCCGCCCTGTACATCGCCCTGTTCCCGAGGCTCTTGCTCGATGCGGTTGCGGCCTTGCCCGTGTGCTTGAGCATCTCGTTGTTGAGGGTTGCCCACTCGCTGAGCTCTCCCCTGTCGCTTATGATATTATTTACCGCCTTCCTTGATACCTCAAGCTGCGTGTCGATCGCCTTCCTGAAGCCTTCTGCGCCAGGCGTGAACTCCACGTTTCCTGCTCCGAAGTCGATCTTGCCCCCGTGGTTGTATATATCCGTGAAAGCCCTCAAGACATCGACCACCTCCGCGTCAGCCTTCCTTATCTCATCGTTAATGGTCTTCACCTGTCCCTCCAAGGCCTCTCTTGTCTCCTTGTGTGTCGTCTCGGCCGCTTTGTCCTCCGCAACCCTGGCCATGGACTCCTCCCTGGCGATATATGCAACGCCAGCATCGTAGCCCTTCACTAGGTCGGCCACGAACTTGCTGGTCTTCTCATCGATCTTCGGCAGAACGTTCCTTGCTCTTGTCTGGTGTGCCATATTATCCCTGCAAATAAGGTGGCGATTTTCATATTTAAGGCTTTTCTTTGCTGTGACGGATGTGCGGCTTTACTGGATAGCTATTTATATCATGAATGCCTGAGATAAATCAGAGATCGGAGACCCGGAGTGGCATTATGCTTGGATTGATGCTTGCAATAGTCCTGTCCATCGGCGGACTTGACGCGCTTATACCACTGGCCATAATAATCATACTCATCGTCGCCGCTGCAGGGGCATCGCGCGGCTACAGCATCTTCAATCTCTTCGGAATATCCACTCTTGCCGGCATAGGGGTCGGAAGGGGATCTATCTCTTCGAGGAGCGCTGCGGGAAGGTTCTTCATTCTAGTTCCCCAGAGCCTCCAGAAGGCAAGGGCACAGCACAACAGGGCCAAGGGTGGCGGAATCGTCAAGAGGCGGCTTAACAGGATGGGATTCGGGGCCGGAGGTGCCGGCAACGCATACAGGTTCCATACCAAGGCAGCCAGAGCGGCTGCAGGTGTGCTCACCGGGGCAGCTGCGCCATCCACGGCAAGACAGCTGAGGAGAGCCCCGATCAGGTCTGCCGTCGGAAAAGTTCGAACCGCGGTCGCCGGGTCTCGCCTTGGGGCGCGCGCAGGAAAGATGAATGCGTGGATGAAGACAGGGCCACGGTGGAAACCCGTAAGCATGGCCGGCAAGTCCATGCCAAAGCGCGCAGCGTTACGCGCCCAGAAGGCAGCCCAGAGGGTTGTAACTGGTGTGATAACCAAGGCCGCTCCGAAGACCCTCGCCAAGGGCCTGGTCAAGACCGTGCTCTGGTCAACCGTACCGCTGGCATACGCGCCATACGCGATCGTGATGAGAAGCAAGCACAAGGCCAAGATCACAAAGGCCGCTAATATGGTTAGGGGAAAGGCTGGCGAGCCGACCCCCACGATAGTTCAGGGCCAGCTTAAGAGCTGGACAGCAAAGGCCGTAAGGCAGGAGGAAGTTCTTAACGATGCCAGGCAGAAGGCCGCGGCAAGAGCATTCCTTCTCGGAATAGGCGCCGTTAGGGAGGGCAGCAAAGAGGCAAAGCAGATGACGCGTGAAGTTGCAAATCTGAGGGTGGAAGCTGCCAGGGCAGGCGTGTACGAAGGGCTCTCATCACGCGCATTGTTCGGCGCACGCGGGGCCATGGCAGGTGAGATGGCCACTGTGCACAGGAGGGAGCTAACAGAGGGGAAGATCGAGCGTCTCAACGAGCACCAGAACAGGCTCAATCAGCTTGCATCAAGGGGCGTTGCGGCAGAGGATCAGCTGGCAAAGGCAAATGGCGAGGGAGATAAATCTGCAGCTGTCGCAGCGCGCAAGGAGCTCAAGGATGCGAAGAGGGAGTTCAGGAGGGCGTTCAACGAGATCAATGCGGAGCTGAGCAATACGTACAGCTTATTCAGGCCAAGCGAGTGGAAGAACTCCGGGCTCGGAACGCTGATCGCATTCGGGGGATCGAGGATCGCCAGGGCCAGGGAAGGAATCAAGACGCTTGACCAGAACCTGGCGGTGGGCACGCCAATCCTGAAGGGCGTCACTCCGTCGAAGAATCCGCTTGACTTGGGCGAGAATGTGGTAGCTGTAAAGACCCTCTTCCAGAATGTGAATGCCGAGTACAACGCGCGCAAGGACCGCAGGCAGCAGAGGCGTGAGGAGCGAAGGCACGTGGAGGCGCTGCAGCAGCATTACGAACAGACGGGCGATTATTTTGCAGGGCAGGCGGCTGCAGCGCTGAGGGAGCAGCTGCCGAGCGCCTGGGCCAACGCATCACACCAGGCCAGGGTGATCTGGGACTCGCTCTACGGTGCCAGCTCGGGATACTCGCGTGGGGTCGAGGTTGCAAGCTTTGCCAGATACCTGGGCAGGAACAGGCGCCATCTGGAGGGGCAGGCGTAAGGAAGAGGCGTTCAACACCGAAGGAAGGTACGTTCAGCACCGGCCGTGGCTGCCGCTGTGCGGTTTTATAATGTCAGCACGAATGCCGAGACATAAATAAGTAAGAAATAAAAACAAAATGGAAGTCACTCGAAACAGGGGTCACTCCTCAGAATCCTCGTCGAAGTCGTCTTCAGAATCCTCGTCGAAGTCGTCCTCCATCTCTTCGTCCTCTTCCTCCTCATCTTCCTCTTCATCTTCCTCCTTTTTCTTGGCCATTTGCTCACCTGACGCTAGTAGGTAAATCACCTGTGTATGGGAAAGATATTTAAAGGTGCCTCATCTGCCGGTTTACAGTCCTATAACTGGCTTATAACCGGAAGGTACCGGTTGGCTGGCGACTCTGCGAAACGGTTAAAAAGGAAGGGTGCACAAGAGTAGCTTACATACGGGCTCTTGGCTCAGTAGTAGAGCGTCCGCTTTGCAAAGAAACTTCTTAGAAAGAAGTTTCATCAAGAAAGCGGAAGGTCGCGGGTGCGATCCCCGCAGAGTCCATAAATCCTAATCTGTCGTCGTTATTTTTAATTCCTTCAGACTCAAATGCCTCAGACGGCGTGTCGAGAGGAACTTATTTCGGGATTGTACAGAAAACCCCTTGAAGACAATGTTTATATAGGGAAATTTGCAGAAGTCATTATTGAGGGAAGATGGTCACTAGAGGGCGTGCAGTTACACAGAAGCGCACAGGCATTGTCGGAGGCCCCGATCTCAGTGCCTACTTTGTTGCCGGGTGCGCCCAGGTGGAGCGTTATGCCGGTCCTGAGGCCAGGGATGCGTTTGCCAGCGCGTTAAGCAGGTTCGGTCTATCCGAATCGGCGCATGAAGTGAGCGAGATAATAGGCGCGTTTTCAGAGATAGCGTATCACACGGGCGTTATGCCGGAGAGGGATATCGTTGCATCAAATGATCGTGGCGATGCACCCGACAGGATCGGCACGGGCAATAGGGTCGTGATCCAGCTGGCTCAAATGGTCTTCGAGATGGCAGGCAATCCGGAGAGCACACACGCGGTAAATGTGGCTACCGGATGCATAGCAGAGCTCGCTGTCCACGGATACGGGGGCCATATGCTCGGCAGGGTCGTCGACATACTCCAGAAGCTCTCGGGGGATCAGGCACAGTTTACACTTGAGGCTGATTACATATGCCTTCTTGCAAGGGGCAAGGGCCCGAACCACAAGGATGTGAGGTCTTATATACGGAAAAAGTTCGACGCGATCAACAAGCATCTTGCGGGTATGGCAAGGGACAGTAACTCGCTTGATGCTACCTGACCACTGCCTCGCTCTGCTCCCTCAGGAACTGCTCGAGGTAGAACCTGCTCCCTGTCCCTTTCCCCGTGAGCCCGCTGCCCTTCCACCCGACAAACGTGTGCGCTCCCACGATCGCGCCAGTCGTTGCTCCTATCTCCCTGTTAATGTAGGACACTCCTGCCTGGATCTTGTCCAGGAACTCCTTTATCTCTCCTCTCTTCCTGCTGTAGAGCCCGGCACAGAGCCCGTACTCGCTGTCGTTGGCCTTCACAAGCGCTTCATCAAACTCCTTGTACGTGTCTATCGCAAGGAATGGAAGGAAGAGCTCGTCATGCATCAGCCTGCTCTGCTGGCCTACCTCTGCGATGACCGGCTCCACATAGAGGTCTGTGTGAGCCTTCCCTGCCGCTTTTCCGCCGAATATCACCCTCCCGTCCTTTACAGCCGTTTCGACGGCCCGTTTGTGCCTCTCCATCGCACTAGCGCTTATCAGCGGCCCTATGTAGTTTCCTTTGACAAGCGGATCCCCTATCCTCATTGATCGCGCCTTCTCAACGAGCTTGCTGATGAACTGCTCCCTCTTTGACGTATGGACGTATACCCTGGAGGTGGCGCTGCACTTCTGGCCACTGTAGCCGAATGCGGAACTTGCTATGCCATCAACCGCGCAGTCAAGGTCCGCGTACTTCGAGACGATTACAGGATTCTTCCCCCCCATCTCCACGACAAAGATCTTCTGCTGGCCTGAGTTGAAGGACTTGGAGACCATGCCGAGGCCTGTCTTCTTCGAGCCTGTGAATGCGATTCCGCTCACCTTGTTGCTCGAGACAAGCTCGTCTCCGACCTCGGATCCAGGTCCGGTGACATAGTTGAATACGCCCTTCGGCACACCGGCCTCGTCGAAGACCTTGTATATTGCAAGCCCGGTGAGCATTGTCATGTTGTCGGTGCTCGAGGGCTTGAAGACAACTGTATTTC